>JBBSGY010000501.1:0-2259 GCA_038253645.1 Acidimicrobiales bacterium | reverse complement strand
TGAAGGAATCCGTAGACCGCGCTCGGAGTGTTCCACGCAGTCGATGCACCGGCGTTTATGCCGGGGAGGAGCTTCTGGTTTTGGCCACCGAAACTGTCACTGCCACCGGGGAAGTAATAACCCGTGTTTGCAGCCGCAGTCGACCCCTTTGCATAGAACTGGAATGGACCTTTCGCATATGTTGCGCGTCCCGAGTAGTGCGCCAGCGGATACAGCTGCACGGGCTTGGTTGCGTCAACCCGCTTGAAATACGGCGAGAGAATCTCGTCACCCACTGGGCCGTTGCTCTTCGAAACGAAGTTTGTGGCTTCGTCGGTCACGCCTGCGTTCACCTTGTAACCAAACGCGTCGAATATCGCTTGGAGACTCGGCTCCGCGACGTCTTCAAAGTCGCGTGCGTTCATTCCGCCGAGTGTGACGACCTTTGGAGTCACCCCCGCCTGATCGGTGGTGATTGTCAACTGGCCTTGGTTCGACTCGGTAACAGTCGGAGTGAATTTGACACCGACAGTCGCTGTGCCACTCGCGGGAATCGTGAAGTTGGTTGCTTGCCCGGTGACGAAATTGAACGCATTCGAGTTGGCCCCACCAAAGGCGAGACCTGTGATCTGAAGTGGAGACGATGTGCTCGTGTTCTTCAGTGTGAGGTTTTGTGCCGGCATCGTCGAGTAGTTGACCGTCGAGAAGATCATACGACTGCCGAGACCCAGGTAATCCTGCGGCGAATTCACTTGCAACGAGTTCGATGCCGGAGCAACAACCGTGAACGTTGACGTGACCGGGCTTGACGTATTGTTCGCGTTGTCGACTGCTGTCGCAACAACCGTGTGTGAGCCAAATGTCGAAACATTGAAGGGTGCCGAGTATGCCTGCGCTGCACCACCATCGAGGGTGTACGTCGTGTTTTTGACGCCACTACCCGTGTCGGTTGCATTGACAGTGACCTTTGCAGTCCCGATGAACTGACCACTGCCGTTTGTTGTGCCGGACGGAACAACAGTGACAGCCGGCGGAGCGGTATCGGACGGAGGGGGAGGGGTGGTGCCGTTCGCGGTGTCGATATCGACGTAATCGATCTTGGTGTTGGTGCCACCAGTTTGGTCGAGTGTGAGATTGCCATCAGCAACTGTCACATTCGCTGTGAACGTGGAGTTCGGTGCAGCAACAGTCGGCGTGTAGGTGCCAATGGTTGTGCCCTCTGCACGTATCACATGAACACTGTCGGCGTAGCTGGGGTCACCAACACCAACGGTGACTTTGTACTGACCGTTTGGAATATCAAGATGCCAGCGCCCCTCGGCTGCCACACCATTGGTGCCGGAGTAGTTCATGTGAATGAACGTGTCGAGACGTTTATCGGCCTGAACACCACGCTCACGCGCGTTGCCGGCGAGCGACAGTGGTGCGCCGGCGATGGTCTCCCAGCCGTACTTGCGAGTCGAGTCGTAAGCCTGGCCGTAGTCCTTCGCGTAACCGGTGGGTGTTGTTCCAGTCTGTGTTTCGAAGTTGACGCGTGCAACCTGCGAGCCGGTGGGTGGGCCCGTGGACTGTGCGGTCGCGTCGATGTAATCGAGCTTGGTGTTGGTTCCACCGATTGCATCGATCGTCAGCTTGCCGTCGGCAACGGTGACTGAAGCCGTGACAGTCGTGTTGTTGGCCGTCGTCGGCGTGAAGTCGGCAATCTTCTGACCTTCGGCGTTGATGACGTGGTGACTGTTCGTGAAGCTCGCATCACCGATACCGACAGTCAAATCATAAGTTCCGTTGGGAACGACAAGTTCCCATTTGCCGGGCGTGGTGACACCCGATGAGCCGGCAGGTAACTGCATCTGCATAAGGGTGTCGAGACGCTTGTCGGTGGCGACATTGCGCTCTCTGCCATTGCCGACAAGTGACAGTGGCGCGCCGGTTGTTTCATTTTCCCAGCCGTAGCCGCGAGTCGCATCGAAGGAAAGGCCGTAGTCGGGCGTATAACCGTTCGGCGTGACCGAGGTATCGGTTTGGAAGTTGACCTTGAACGGACCGGTTCCGATCGGCGGCGTCGTGGTGCCTGTCTTCGGAGTCAAGAGGTCGATCTGACCACCTGCGCCGTCTGGATCACGTCCGTACTCACCGACGTAGACACGGCCCGTTGCCGGGTCTGATGTGATGGGAAGCGGGTTGTTGAATCCGCTCATCACCTGTGTCGGTGTTCCAGAGACATTGCCGTTTGCGTCGAGGTGAATTGCGATGATGTCTTTACCACCGGAATACTCGGTG
>JBBSGY010000500.1:0-2304 GCA_038253645.1 Acidimicrobiales bacterium | reverse complement strand
CGGCGGTCCATGGCGCATCTCGTTTTGTCTTGCTCGCGTGGTCGGCACTGCAAAGACCCTGCAGATTGTCGAACGAGTTATCTCCGCCGTTGATGCGCGCCCTGATGTGATCTACCTCTTCGATGACGCCGACGCAGCCCGTCACCGAACATCTGTCTTGTTGCACGGCCTTCACTGCGCGTTTTACGAACTCGGGTAGTGGTCCATCAGGTCGGTAGGTGGCTTCGGAATACCAGAGAAGCTTATTACGAGAGGTAATCAATAACCGTATTGCCGGATGCTCCGAAATGGTCTTCAAAGCCGAGGTGGGAACCAAACCAACGCCGGCTAACTCACACACAGCGGGATTTTCCGGCCAGCCTTGCTGCCAGTCTTCAAGCTGAACGTGGTAGTTGACAACTGCCTTGGATGAGCTGGCACCAGACGATGCCAGCATCGAAGAAAACGCCTCTGCGCTCGCCGCCGAAGCGGGCAGCGGATCGGGCAATTCGGCATTCTCAGAAATAGCGCGCTGCTCAACCGACTTCCATTGCGCCAACCACTGAGCGCCAATCTCAGGCAGTAGCCCGAACCTGCCGGTGACCATGTTTTCGCCGTCACGATCGATCGAGACAAACTGCGATTTACGTAGTCGTTCATGGCGCTCGGGATCTGGCTCGTCTTTGGTGACGAGATCATGGCCTCGTCGCCGTAGCGATTCGAACGAATCGGACTGAGCATGCGGGATCAGTTGGCGAGTAATCGAATCGGAGCCTTTAGCGACGCTAGTAATCAGCGCTGCTTTTGCAAACGACAACTCTCCGGACTCGGCGAGTTCCAGCACATCAGGATTCGACTTCATCGAACCAATAGCGCCAAGCTGGCGACCAGCGGTTCTTTCTGCAACGCCCAGTATCGATCCAAGCCAGGCCGCTCCACTACGAGCACCATCATTATTGTGCGCATTGCATTCGATGCCACGAGAACCAAGCGCAGTCGAACGGAATTGCAACTTACGAACAATCGGTACCAAGGCAGCGAGCACAGCGCCAACATCGTCACCTGATGTCGCGCAAACATCATTCGATGAAAGATACGCTTCTACCAGCTTGGCGACGTCTGCAAGCTCTGTTTGTGTATTGCTCGATTGCATGGACACAACTCTACCGAGGGGGTGAGACATTTAGCCTCGCGCATCGGGCGCCACTACTCGAAAACCATTCGTCGCATTTTACTTCTGTGATGTTCGGTCCTTGCCGTCGTAAGGACCCGAACATAAGGGCGCCGAGGCGGGAGGTGTTCGCAGTGCTCGGGTTTCCAGGATCGGACGCAGGTTTGCGCCGGAAGCCTCAGCGAATTCTCGGATCAACGTCGTGATTAGTCGTTGTGAGACGGGGGGGAGTGATTCGCTCGGCCTTACCGCCTGAGCTGATGGAGAAACGCGTTTGCACTTATCGTTTTGGCGCCCAACGTCTCAACTCGGTTAAGCAGTTCGCGATCCGATGTAACAACGACAACTGGTTCCGCGCCGGTCTTGACGAAATCGACTATGCGATCGTCCGCGGCGTTGCGGCCGCCTGACGCGTACACGATCTCTACGCCGTCATGATTGCCTCCATCGAGCCCCTTGATCGGGCGACCATCGACTACGGCGATTACGGTATCGTCGGTTTGCAGTTCATGAAGCTCGGTAACAAATTCGCGGACTGCTGCGTGCCGGTCTCTCCACCAACCGTTCGGCGTGGTCCCGATGACGTTGAAAGCGTCGACAATCAATTTGCCCACGTATCGTCCCTTCGGCTGCTGAGTTTCAGGCTAGTGCACCATCCTGCAAAAGCCGCGATTCGTCCCGTCCGGTTCTCACGTTTGTCGGCGTCATGGCTACTGCTTGTGTGCAAGACAGCCGGTTTCGGAGTCCACAGCTGACTTGACAAATACATATAATATGCGCGCATACTATATGTATGATTCAGATTGCGTCGGCAGACGTCACATCTAGCGCAAGCCCTTCGGCATTTTTCGCTCGCTGGGCCGACATGGCGACATGGCCCGAATGGAACACAGACATCGATTGGGTGCGTCTCGACGGTCCATTTACTGCTGGTACGCGGGGCGTACTGAAGCCCGCTGGTGGCCCGAAGGTAAACTTCGTGATCGACGTGCTCATTCCCGAAAGCGAATTCGTCGACGTGTCCTTGCTATTGGGAGCCCGGCTCACGTTCACACACATTGTGTCGGTCAACGAACTCAACAAGACGATGGTTGAGGTGAGTGTCACGATCACCGGGCCGCTACGCGCTGTTTGGGCTCGCATTTTGGGTAAGG
>JBBSGY010000499.1:0-2313 GCA_038253645.1 Acidimicrobiales bacterium | reverse complement strand
TCGCTTACGGGGATGCCCGATTCTTCGGCTCCACAGGCGGAATGACACTCAACCAGCCGGTCGCCGGAATGACCGCAACCGCAAATGGCGACGGCTACGACCTACTGGCAGCTGACGGTGGTGTGTTCTCCTTCGGCAACGCTCCGTTCTACGGCTCGGGCGCCGGTCGCACATACGCCGCGGCTGTGTCCATTGGCTTCGATCACAACGGCTACTTGATCGCCGACGCAGCCGGTGGCGTCACCGAAATCGGCGACACGTACAACTTCGGCGACTTGGTGCAGTTGGGCGTCTCGCCGAACATGCCCGTGGTTGGAATGGCAATACTTCCTCGCTGACTGAACGGGGGTCAGAGCGCGGTAGCCCCTCCCAAGACGACGTCGTCTCGGTAGAGCACGACGCTTTGCCCGGGGGCAACACGGCGTTGTGGAGCCTCGAAGGCGACCTGCTCGCCCTTGTAAGTACCGGCAAACGGTGCGCCGTGTGCACTGATCTGAACCATTACCGACGTTCCGGGAATGACGGGAGCGCCGGTAAAAGTCATGTTCGCGACGCCCACTTCGGTGCGCAACAAGTCTTCCTCGGAGCCAACGGTTACGACTCCCGACGCAGTGTCGACGTCGACCGCGTAACGCTTCTCCCCATGTGTTCCTGCGCCAAAACCACGACGTTGGCCTACGGTGACGAGCTCAACAGCATCCACAGCCCCGGCCTCGTTGCCGGCCGTGTCGACCACACGACCGGGCTTGAGTGAAATGCGGTCTCCAAGGAACGCACTACGCCCCCCGGTCGAGGTGATGAAGCAGACATCCTGGCTGTCGGGCTTCATTGCCGTGCGAAGGTTTTGTGCGACTGCCATTTCGCGCACAATGTCTTTCGTAAAATGCCCGACCGGCAGCATCAGCTTGCTCAGCTCGTTCTGGCCGAGCATGTGCAGTACGTAACTCTGGTCTTTCTTGTCATCCGCACCGCGCCGCAACTCGAAGCGTTCGCCCACCTGTGCGACCTGAGCATGGTGGCCGGTTGCGACTGCATCGAAACCGAGTTGCATGGCGCGCTTGATGAACCGGTCAAATTTGACATGCCGGTTGCATTCGATACACGGATTAGGGGTTTGACCCTTGGCGTGAGCATCTACGTAGGGTTCGACAACGCGCTTCATGAAGTCGTCACCGAAGTTGAAAACGTGATGTGTAATGCCGAGCTGCTGCGCAACCCGACGGGCGTCTTCAACGTCGGATACCGAACAGCAACCGGAATCACTCGCGCCTCCCCAGAGTTTCATGGTTGCGCCGACAACGTCATGGCCCTCGGCCTGCAAAAGCGCGGCGGTTACCGATGAGTCGACCCCACCTGACATTGCTACAAGAACTCTCATCGCGACTTCCTCAACTGATCGATTGCATCGGGAATGACCTTCAACGCGAAGTCGATGTCGGCCTCGGTCGTGGTCCATCCCAAACTCAAGCGCAACGCTCCGTGCGAAAACTCGTTCGGAATGCCCATCGCTGCAAGCACATGACTCGGCTCGAGTGCGCCGCTCGAACACGACGCGCCTGCTGAAGCACAAACGCCCGCATCGTCAAGCAATACGAGCAGTGACTCGCTTTCGATGTCTTCGAAACAGAAGTGCACAATATTCGGGAGCTTCTCGTCGGCAGCCGCCGTGTAGTGAGCGCCTTCTATTGTGAGCAGCTCCTCTACAAGGCGGTCACGCATCGGCGCAACTCGGTCAGCCGCGTTCTCGCGTGCGCATTCTTGCAAGGCAGCTGCAAAACCGACAATGCCGGCGACGTTGTGTGTACCGCTGCGGCGTTCGCGCTCTTGTCCCCCGCCGAGCAACTGTGGAGTGAGTTTCGGATTGTTCCGCGCAATAAGGGCACCGACACCCATTGGGCCACCAAGTTTGTGCGCGCTCACTGAAACAAGATCGGCGAGTTTTGTAAGCGACGAGACATCGAGCCACGGCGCCGCCTGCACTGCGTCGGTGTGCACCAACGCCTTGCCGACCCGACGAGCCAGCCTGGAAATCTTGTGCAGCGGCTGAATAACACCCGTCTCGTTGTTTGCGAGCATCGCCGACACAAGCGTCGTGTTGCCGTCAAGTGCATCAAGCGATGTGTGCCCACCCAGCGCGCCGACAGGTCCGAGCACAGCATGATGTTCGATGGCACTACAGACGACATTTCCACCGACGCCGTTTACGGCCAGATTGTCAGCCTCCGTGCCACCACTTGTAAAAATGACTTCGGCGGGATCTGCCGAAAATGCCCCGGCAACAATCTCGCGTGCGTCATCTATTGCTTTGCGCGC
>JBBSGY010000498.1:0-2321 GCA_038253645.1 Acidimicrobiales bacterium | reverse complement strand
CACGATTTCGACGCCTTTTGCACCGTCCAACACGAACGTAAGGCCCGCAGTTGCCTTCTTGTCGTGCTTCATCAGATCGACAAGTTGATCGTGGTCGAACTCGGTGGGCAGCTTCGTCGGCAGTGAGTACGCGTCGAGCGTTCGGACGTGCTCGACCACTCGAGCGTCATCAATACGTCCAAGATGGCGGGCAAGAAGTGCCGCGAAATGGATGCCGATAGCGACCGCCTCGCCATGGCGTAGGTCGAACTTGCCTGCGATTTCGAGCGCGTGCGCAAGTGTGTGGCCATAGTTGAGGATCGCGCGCAAGCCGCCTTCGCGCTCATCTGCCGAGACAACTCGCGCCTTGATCAGAACGCAACGCGCGACCCGTTCGTCGAGCGGTATGTCGAGCATGTCCGCCGTCGCCACACCTACCTGGTCGCCGAAGAAGTGATACTTCGCCATCTCACCGGTGCCACTCAAGTACTCGCGAGCCGGCAATTGTTCGAGAACCTGCGTGTCACAGATCACCGCGCTCGGCTGCCAAAACGTGCCGATGAGATTCTTACCTTCTGGGAGATTCACCGCGTTCTTGCCGCCGACTGAGGCACACACTTGCGCAAGCAATGTCGTTGCCACGTGTACGACGGCAATACCGCGGTGATAGACAGCGGCGGCGAATCCGCCGAGGTCGGTAGTAACGCCGCCACCAACGGCGACCACGCAGTCTTTCCGGGTAAGCCCATACTGTGCGAACGAACTGCACAAGTGCTCTACGGTTTCGAGCTCCTTGGCCTGTTCGCCATCGGGAACATAGAACGTTTGATATGGCACGCCCGGGTCGACATCGATCTTGATCTCGCGCTGCGTGACTATCGCAACGCGCTGCACGCCGTCGGGCAACAAGTCGGCGAGCCGGTGACGCGCGCCCGCTCCGATCACCACCGGATAAGAGCGCTCCCCTAGGTCCACGTTGAGTTCGATCATGAAAATGACTCCGTTATTCGTTGCGCAACTTGTTCTCTCGTTCCGTCGCCTGAGTCGACAATAACGTCGGCGACATCACGATAGAGAGGCTCACGTTCTTCAAGCAGTATGCGAAGTCGTTCGTTCGGATCACCGTCGAGCATCGGGCGATCCATCGACCGTTTCACAACGCGTCGTGAAAGCAGTTCGTAAGCCGGATTAAGCCAGACCACGGTTGCCCGCTCGCGCAGAATGTCCCGCGTCTCCTTACGTACCACTGCTCCGCCGCCCAGGCTGAAGACAAACACATCATCGTCACTCAGAAGTTCGTGGATCAGGTTTGCTTCAAGGTCACGAAACCCCTGCGCATCTTCGCGGAGAACGTCTGCCGCTCTCTTCTGGGTGCGCCGAGCGATCTCCGCATCATTGTCAACAAAGCGCAGGCCGAGCTTCTGTGCGACGCTTCGACCGATCGTCGTCTTGCCGGCGCCCATCATTCCGATGAAAACAATCGGTTTTTCATGCACCGCCAATTCCTTCGCGCAGTGATTTCTCGTAGGAGGCGTGGTTGCGAATGAATTCATCGACTGAATCTCCACCGAACTTGCGAAGCGCCTCGGTTGCAAGCACAAGCGCAACCATCGTCTCGGCCACCACACCCATTGCCGGCACTGCGGTGACGTCTGTTCGCTCACGAAACGACACTGTTGACTGCTTCGTGATCGTATCGACCGTTTCGAGCACAGGACGGCTGAGCGTTGCAAGTGGCTTCATGAACGCGCGTGCGGTCAACAGAGCGCCTGTCGACATACCGCCTTCGATACCACCTGCGAGACTCGTTGCGCGCACGTATTCGGACGTCTCATCGTTCCAGCTGATCGCATCGTGACCGGTCGATCCCCGTCGAGTGGACACGTCGAAACCGTCACCAATTTCAACAGCCTTGATTGCCTGGATGCTCATGAGTGCCTGCGCGAGCGCAGCATCGAGTTGACGATCCCAGTGAACATGACTGCCAAGGCCGACGGGCATGCCATAGGCAAGAACTTCGACAGCGCCGCCGAGTGAATCACCGACCTTTGCGGCAGCTTTGACCTCCGCGATCATTGCTTCTTCAGCGGCTGAGTCGAAGCAGCGAACTTGGGACTCGTCCACGGCCGTGAGATCTGCGGGCGTGGGGCGCATATCGGGCGTTGCTTTCGCCGCACCCATTTGCACGACGTGGCTGATCACTTCGACGCCGATACAGCGAAGAAGCAACTTCGCGCACATTCCCGCGGCGACGCGCGCAGCGGTCTCACGAGCCGATGCGCGCTCCAACACATTTCGAGCGTCGTCAAACCCATATTTCTGCATGCCTGCGAGGTCTGCAT
>JBBSGY010000497.1:0-2325 GCA_038253645.1 Acidimicrobiales bacterium | reverse complement strand
TCTGCCGCTTGATCCACGACGCTTGGGAGCTCCAAGCCTGTCCGCCACAGCTTGAGACCGCTATCCAAGTCGAAGCGAAACTCCCCTTTGTCGCCATAGGCGGTGACATCAAAGCGTTGTTCCGAATGAGAGCCGGCCGTTGTCGACACGTAGGTCGTGCAATCGTCGTAGTCGAAGTTGGCAGCGAAAAAACACGATGCGATGCATTCTCGAGGCTGCGACCCGTCTGGCGTGCGTGTGCGATGGACAGCGTCCATGCGGGCGTCAACAGACGATGGGGAATCGTCGAGCAAGTAATTCGCTAGATCGACGAGATGAGAGCCCATGGCCAGGCGAACGCCACCACCGCGCTCGGGGTCGAACTCCCACGTCCATGACTGGGAGAGGTTCCCGAGACCACTTCCGCTCTGCGTGATCGTCAAGTGGTAGACGCGACCAATAGTGTCGGCCGCTATGTGGTCTCGCATTGAACGCAGATAGGGATTGAACCTCAACTCATGCCCGACGACCACAACGCGGCCTTTAACTTGATCCGCGGCTTCGGCGATCTCAAGCGCTTCTTGCCGAGTGCGTCCGGTTGGCTTCTCTAGGTACACATGCTTGCCGGTGGCAAGCGCGTAGAGAGCGTGCTCTAGGTGGTGATCGTTTGGCGAGGCAACGCAAATCAGATCGACGTTGGGATCATCGCAGACAGCTTTGAAGTCTCCGGTCAAGCGTGGGATCCCCAGGTTTCCCCCGACCTCGAGCGCTCGCTGATCGCTGCTCCCGGAAAGCGCGACCACATCGGCCGCCCCGGTAGACCGAAACGCGGGCACGTGGGCTTTGACTCCAAACCCGGTGCCAATGATCCCGACGCCCAAAGTGCCTGTGCCCATTACCGGAATGTAGGCGATGGGTGAACGCTGACAGATGAAGCGATACCTTCTTCCCTCACCCTTGACTCCCCCTGAAGCGCGTTGCTGTTCGACCATCCTGACGCGTTGTGTATGCAGTTGCAGCGGTGTCTGAAGTTCCTTCTGGACAAGAATCTCTCGCCGGCCATTGCTTTAGCATTTGCCTCTTCGGGCCATGAAGCGGCGCACGTTCAGGACCTTGGGTTAGCCGGCGCAGATTCCCTCTCGGGCTACTTGGCGATATCGCGATGCGTTACCGAGGGGTCGAAGCCGTGCTTTCTGATCCGCTGAGCGATTTGCTCGGCTATCACCACCGAACGGTGATGACCACCCGTGCAACCGACGGCGACGGTCAAATACGACTTTCCCTCGCGCACATAAGCCGGCAGCAGCATCTCGAGAAGTGCATCGAGTTTCTCGACGAAATCAACTGCGTCCCGTTGTGCGAGCACATAATCGCAAACCGGTGCATCCAGACCGGTGAGCGGTCGAAGTTCGGGTTCCCAATGCGGATTCGGAAGAAACCGACAGTCGAAAACCAAGTCGACATCAGTTGGGATTCCGTGCTTGTATCCGAACGACAACACTGACGTTCGCATGCGATCGGATCCGTCGTCATTGGCGAACAGCTCGACGATTCGGTTGCGAAGTTGGTGAATGTTAAGATCAGTTGTGTCCACCACAACGTCGGCTTCAGCCTTGACCGTTGTCAACAAAGAGCGCTCATTGTCGACCGCTTCTGCAACACCGGCTTCTTGCATCGGATGGCGCCTGCGCGTTTGTTCATACCGGCGAATCAACACTTCCGGTGCGGCTTCGAGGTAGATGATGCGAAGGTTCAGCTCACTCTTACGAAGCTCATGAATGGCGGGTGCAAGTTCTTCGAAAAACGCTCCGGTGCCGGCAACGAGCGCAACGCGGGGCGTTGCACTACCTGGGCGCGTTGCAAGTTCGGCGACTTTCGAAATGAGTGCAGGAGGAAGGTTGTCGACAACGAACCAGCCAAGGTCTTCGAGCGCGTCTGCAGCAGTAGAACGTCCGGCACCCGACATGCCGGTAATCACCGCGATTTCACTCATTTGCAGTGTGAACCTAGCCCCGTCTCGAGGGCTCGGCCTAGAAGCCTGGGATGCTGCTGGGAGCCTGGGATGCGCTTAGAAGGCGTGGGTTGCCGCAAGCACCAGGGCGGCGACGCCGACGCCAGATGCAAGATTCGCCAAAACCAACGACATCAGCTGATTGTCGACCCGATTTTGAAGTCGAGCCAGACCGGCGCGGGTTTCGGTCATTTCACGACGGCTGATCTGAGCATCCATGTGGATCTGTGCGGCAGTTGCTTCAACGACCTCGGAGACCGTGCGCACGAGCTGGTCAAGCTCAGAAATTCGTTCGCGCGTCGACTCGAGCAGCTCGACTTCGATGCCGGCCGTCT
>JBBSGY010000496.1:0-2328 GCA_038253645.1 Acidimicrobiales bacterium | reverse complement strand
GGTTCGCCGACCAACCGCGCGGTTACCTATGACCACGCCGTCGGGGGCAATCCACTAGCGAGTTCGGTCAGTGACTCGGCTGGCACGGTTACGACTGTGGTCGACCTACTCGCCCGTCAAACCGCATACACCGATGTCTGGAACCAGACAACGAGCACGAGTTATGACCTCGTTGGACGAGTCACTGATACCTCTGCACCAGGTGATGCCCGCCACACCGACTACGACCCCAACGGTCGCGTCTTGGCACAAAAGGCTGGTCCCAATGCCACAGCCCTGGTGACAATTGCGACGCCCACCTACAACGCCGCCAACGAGATCACTCATATTGACTATCCGTCCGGGTCTGGCAACGGCGGAAATGGCACGAGTGTTGACATCGGATACGACCTGAACGGTCACCGCACCAATGCCCTTGTCTACAAGCAAGGTGCGACCCTGATTACCTCCGACTCGGTCACCTACAGCCAATCGGGTCGAATTGTCGATCAGTCGGTTGACGGCGTGGACGCCAACCCGTCAGGTAGCAATTTCGTCTACGACACGGCAGGGCGCCTGACCGATGGGTATCGCCCCGGGCACCATCTTCAGTACGTCTTCAACACGCCGACGTCTTGTTCGTTCCAAAACAGTTCGAAGAACACGAACCGCACGTATTTTTACGACAACGCGGTCCAGCAAGCTTCGTACTGCTACGACGCAGCCGACCGGTTGATCTCCACGACCGATCCTCGCTATTCGACCATTACCTACGACACTCACGGCAACATGACGACCCTAGGCACTTCCGCAATGACGTATGACATAGCGGATCGTCACATGAGCACAGTTGATGGCTCTACAGCTGTGATGTACACACGTGATGCGCTCGACAGGATCGTCTCACGCACATCTGGATCAACCACGACTCGCTACAGCTTCGGCGGTTCTTCGGATTCGCCTTCGGCCGTTCTCGATTCATCCAACAACATCGTCGACAAAGAGATCGCACTTATCGGTGGAGTGATCCAAGACGTGCGAGGCGCGACAGCGACGTGGAGCTACTCCAACATTCACGGTGACGTCGTTGCAACAGCGGATGCTTTTGGTGCAAAGCAAGGCCCTACCATCAGCTACGACCCGTATGGGTCACCATCGAGTGCAGTTCCTGACAACGCAACCGGCAACTCAGATTACGGGTGGCTGGGTAAGAACCAACGCGGTCTAGAACACGAAGGCGCGCTCAGCACGATCGAGATGGGCGCACGACAGTACGTCCCGGGGCTTGGTCGGTTCATCGAAGTGGATCCTCTGGAGGGCGGATGCGCCAATGACTACGTCTATGTGCACGGCGACCCAGTCAATTCGAACGACCTTGATGGACGACTGGCCTCTTGCAAATCAAATCCGCGCGTCGGCACATCGGTCGGACTTGCAACGATCACTCGTGAGCGGACTGGCTTGTACAACGTTACTTTTGAGAACTGGGCCTGGTCTGCCGGAGGTGACACGATGTGGGGCAACTTCACAGTGACGTTGACGGTGAACGGGAAAACCATAAACGGCGTGTTTGGAGGCAATGCAAGTCGTTCGTATACAGACATTTGGCACGGGCGCTTCAAGATCGATGGAAGGGCTTACAAGTACGCAAATCCGAGAAACCGCGCTGAGCGCAAAGCCAGTTTTCGAGTGAGAGGTGGGGATGTGATTGCGTTCCACCTTGAGGCAAGTTCCTGGGGCCCGAAATCGAGCGGCCAAATACACGCCCTCCTACGATGTCGAGTGTGATGGGGGACGAAAGACCGGAATGTGTTGGCCTGGTTGACGTGATTGATGCCTTCGCGGAAGATTTAAAGACGTTGGATGCCTCCATACGTGTCACGGTCGAACTTGAAGAAAGCGACACGGGTCGCGTAACTCTCAAGCGCTCCAGCGATGTCTCATGGTTCGATGTCGTCATTGACGCAACATCATGGGGTGCATCGGCGCTCGAGGTGGCAGAGGCAATCTTCAACGCGGACATCTTTTCCAGTGACGATTACTGGCCGCAATGTTCGCGTAGCCACGTGGGCGTTGAGCGCCATTTAATGACACTGAGGGCATTAGGAAAACACGCGTACTGGTGCTGCGAACTCGACGACGTTCCCGTCACGAAACTCGGTGAACTCGCAGGGCACGACTGACCGCGACGGATGCGCAATCGGATGCTTGTCGATAACCTCCCCGCGGGGTGAGAACCAAAGTGAGAACCAAACGGCGATAAACCGGTGAAACGGCGGTCAGCGACGGTCAACTCCGCTTGCGCATGATTGCAGTTCAGGGGCAGTATCGGGGCGCTGCGGTCATACG
>JBBSGY010000495.1:0-2334 GCA_038253645.1 Acidimicrobiales bacterium | reverse complement strand
GGCCGGCGTAAACCGCCGGCCCTCTTTCGCGTTCGTGTCTACTTCAACAAACGCGACATGCGGCGCTCGGCAAGTGGCTTCCCGCCTGTTTGACAGGTCGCGCAGTACTGCAAGCTTTTCGTCGCAAAACTCACCTCGCGAACAATGTCGCCGCACTCAGGGCACTTTTGCCCCGTACGTCCGTGCACGCGCATGCCTGACTTCTTCTCCGACTTCAGGTCTTTGACTGCAACGTCTTTCGAGCGCTCGACTGCGTCACTCAGCACATCGGTCACGGCCGCCACCAAACGCGCAGCCTCGTCGTCTTTGAGCTTGTTCGCCTTTTTGTATGGCGACAACTTTGCGACATGCAAGGCCTCGTCGGAATATGCATTGCCGACCCCGGCAATCACTTTCTGCGACGTCAATGCTTTCTTGATCCACCCGGTCTCTTGACGCAAACGCGCCGCAACGTCTACCGGATCCGCCTGCAACGGATCGGGGCCAAGGGTCTGCACGTTTTCGATGTTGTCGAGATCGCGCACAACATGAATAGACAATCGTTTCTCATGCCCGGCCTCAGTCACATTCACGCCGGAACCATCAGAGAACGTGATGCGCAACGCGAGGGGGCCTTTCGCGCCGGGCTTCGGCTTTGTCTTCGGCGACTCTTCCATCCATCGCATCCAGCCGCCCAGCGACAAATGGATTGCAAGAAACAGACTGCGTCCCGTTTCGTACGCTCCGGTGTCAAAGGCAGCAGATTCAAAAGCGAGGTACTTTCCGCGCCGGTGTGTCGCAACGATTGTCTGCCCGACAAGGACGTCGAGCGGAGGATCATATGTCTTGAGTGCGGAAAACTCAGCAAGGTCGAGCCGCGCAAACTGCAAACCGACAACGCGTTCCTCCAAGAACCGCCGCAGAGATTCGACCTCGGGCAGCTCAGGCATTACTTCTTGCCGCTGTGCCCAAAACCACCGTCACCACGCGCGTCTTCACGATCATCGGCCGGCAGTTCGACAACACGCTTGAAAGACGCTTGCTCGACAGCTTGGATAACGAGCTGTGCAATACGATCACCGCGCTCGACTTTGAACGAGTTGTTCGGGTCGGTATTGAGCAGCGCAACCTTGATCTCGCCACGGTAACCGGCATCGATCAACCCCGGCGTGTTCAAGACAGTCACGCCGTGTTTCGCGGCAAGTCCGCTGCGCGGCTGTACAAACCCCGCGTAGCCCGATGGAATCGCCACCGCGATTCCGGTACCGATGAGCGCACGACCACCGCCTGGAGAGATCTCGGCCGATTCGGCGGCGATGAGATCGGCTCCGGCATCGTCGATTCGTGCATAGCTGGGAAGCGGAAGGGTGTCGTCGATTTGTTGAACTGAAATTGAGACCATCGACGGGTGATCCTACGGGCTCTACCGCGAAACCTGCGCGGGCACGCCGTCTTGACCACTGCCAACGCTCGAGAACTTGGACTTCGAAGCACTGCCGATAAAGGTCACCGCGGCAATGCAGAGGATCACCGTGAACAGGAAAGTGATGAAAATGCCGCCGATGATGGCCGCCGCAATCACCCCGCCCCTGTTGGCATTCCCGGAGCCTGTCGCCCCGTCGCCGTTTCCGTTGGCAAATCTGGGAGCTTCCGCCTTCTTTGCCTCGGCAGCCGCAATAGAGGCCGCTTCCGGGTCAAAGAACTGCTGGCCACAGGTTCCACAGTGGGTTTTCCACTCCACACGGATGAAAGAGTTGCATGAGGTACAAAGGTCCGGCCGGGAGATCACTCTTCCCTCATCGACTACCCGAGCAGCGAGATTGAGCCCGATTTTCCGCCGTGACCAATGAGCGAGCTGAGTTAGGTTCGCAGCGTGCTTGCTTGGATGGACTTGGAAATGACCGGCCTCGACCCGTTGAAAGACGTCATCGTCGAGGTGGCGACGATCGTCACCGATGACGAGTTGAACATCATCGAGGAAGGTCCGGACTTGGTTATTTACCGCGAGGCGAGTGAGCTGTCCGAGATGGACAAGATTGTCGTGGACATGCATACCTCGAGTGGCTTGTTGAAGGCAATCGATGCATCCGACGTTTCGGCAAATGATGCGCGGGATCAAACACTCGCATTTCTCACAAAACATATCGACAAAGAACGAACAGTCCCGTTATGCGGAAACTCGATCGGCACCGATCGCCGCTTCCTTGCACAGCACTGGCCCGAGATCGAGAACTTCTTGCACTACCGATCCGTCGACGTGTCGACGATCAAAGAACTCGGCAAACGTTGGTACCAAAGGGAAATCAACAACGCACCCGACAAAGGTTCGGCGCACCGCGCACTCGACGACATTCG
>JBBSGY010000494.1:0-2339 GCA_038253645.1 Acidimicrobiales bacterium | reverse complement strand
TTTTTTCTCCGAGCTAGCTTCGACGACATCCACTACCCGCGCGCGATCTTCGTCGTTCAGCTGACGGCTGTCTTTCATGCAAATTTCTGAAAATTCAAGAGTTCGCTCGACCTTCACACCCGCCATGTAGCGCGGAACGACTGACTTCTCGTTTGGCACAACGGTGTCGATCGAACCGTCGTACATGGAGTCCATCGTTCCGCCGGTCATGACGAAGCGGATTGCGTCGGTCGCGTTCAACACCCCACTACTCCTTTCTCAGTGTCGGGCGCAACGCCGAGATAGCCCGCTCGACATTCACGTCGCGAACAATGAGTACAAGCTCGTTTGTCGTAGAAATCACATCAATGATTTCGATGCCCTGCCAAGCAAGAACCTGCATTGGAACGTGCAGTGCACCGGGCCCGTCTTGATTCAAACGACGTCGCTGAAGGCCCAGCGCACTCAAACCCGTTGCGTGGCTCGTGACTCGCTCATTGGCAAACCATTGCGTCACTGTCTCTTCGAGGTTGACACTGACGACGATTGAGGTCTCGAACAGTCCGTGCGCGAAGACGAAGTATGACGAATGGTGATCGCGCGAGCGCAGCATTATTTCGCCGATTATCGGCATGATGCGCTCGGAGTTCGTAACCGTCAGCTGCACGAGGTCAGCTCGCAAAGACAAGTTCGAGAGCTGTTCGCTTGCGACGTGCTCGGCGCCGACGTCAATCTCTTCCGCAAAGCGTTTGAGTGCCATGACAACGGCCGGCACGGTAACGGGCTTGCGCAAATCGATTGTCAGTTGTGGCTGCAATTGGCGTGCGAGTGAAGACATGTTGACCAGGTCATTTGCGATCGCATCCCTCAGATATGGCGACGCATTGACGCAGATCTCGATCTGATCTCGAATTGTGAGCACACAAACATTTAACAAGTATTCGTGGGACTGAACAAATCGACGTGAATTTTGTTTCAGCGTGGCTTCTAATGGCTTCCGAGCGATGACATCCTGCGCAGCGGCTATTTTGACCGTTTAGGCCTTGAGCTGTCCGCTACGTCATTTACGTTGAACGGTCGTTGGACAGCTCACCAGAAGAGAGATGCCATGACACATATGATTCGCGCCTCCGGGCTGGTCAAACAGTATGGCGACTTGAGGGCGCTCGACGGGCTTGATCTTGCGGTACCTGAAGGCACTGTTCTCGGCCTTCTCGGCCCTAACGGTGCCGGCAAGACAACCGCCGTGCGCGTGCTCACCACGCTCATAAAGCCCGACGCGGGATCGGCAGAGGTAGCCGGTAATCACGTGTCGAAGAATCCAGCCGGAGTTCGCAAGAACATCGGCCTCTCTGGCCAATACTCCGCAGTCGACGAATATCTCACAGGCTTCGAAAACCTTGACATGGTCGGGCGGCTTTATCACCTCGGCCGCGAGACCGCCAGATCGAGAGCGCGTGAACTGCTCGAACAGTTTCGTCTGGTCGAGTCAGCAGACCGCCCCGCGAAGACATATTCCGGCGGTATGCGCAGGCGACTCGATCTCGCTGCCGCATTGATCGCGAAGCCGCCTGTCTTGTTCTTGGATGAGCCGACTACAGGACTCGACCCGCGCAGTCGCAATGACGTCTGGGACGTAATCCGCGCGTTGGTCGGCAACGGCGTCACAATCTTGCTCACCACGCAGTATCTCGAAGAGGCAGACAGGCTCGCCGACAACATCGTTGTCATCGATCGCGGCAAGTCGATCGCGGAGGGAACCGCTGATCAACTGAAATCACAAGTCGGCGGCGAGCGACTCGAGCTCGTAGTCGAAAGTGCGGCCGACTTACAGCGAGCGCGCGCCGCTGTCGAAGCCGTCGCCGTCGGAGACGTCGTTGTCGAGGAACACAGCCGCAGCATCACTGCGCCTGTTAGTGGCGGCGCCGCGGTGCTCACCGATGCCCTACGAAGGCTCGATGCCGAGAGCGTGAAGATACTCGACGTCGGTTTGCGGAGGCCGACGCTTGACGATGTGTTTCTCACGCTTACCGGACACTCCGTAGAAGTCGAAGCGACCGAAAACAAAGGGAAGAAAAAGACCAAGAAACAACAGGAGCAGTCTCAGTGAGCCAAATTACCAGCGCATTCGCCGACGGTGCCGTGGTCGCGAAACGCAATCTCATCAAAATCAAACGAGTACCTGACATTCTCGTATTCACAACGATGTCGCCGATCATGTTCATCCTGCTGTTCGGCTACGTGTTCGGCAGTCAGATCAGAGTTCCCGGGGTTAACTACAAAGAATTCTTGATCGCGGGGATCTTCGCCCAGACAGTCATGTTCGGTTCGACCATCACGGGCGCCGGACTCGCCGAAGA
>JBBSGY010000493.1:0-2340 GCA_038253645.1 Acidimicrobiales bacterium | reverse complement strand
TCTCGCGGCGCTCGAAATCAGAGACTGCAACAAATACTGAATTCGGTCCACCGTCGATCGCTGCTTGTTGGAGAGCTATCTGCGCGTCTGACCTTGGTTTGAAGACAGTACGACGGACCAGACTCTTTGGCACCAAACAACGTTAGGGGCGCTTGAACTTGCTTTCAAATTCAGCCAACCACGGTGCTGGCGCGCCACCCACGGTGAATGAAAAACGTGGTGCGACGTTCTGTCAGGTGTGGCTCGCCGTTAGCTTCTTGAACTCCGGGCCCGTACTTCAGCCTGGTGGTGAAAGTCATTTGACGGATCCCGGTGTGTATTTGGAGTACGTGTAAAAATTTTTGTTTTTGCTGAGATCTCCCCTTGCGGACCGTCACTACTCAACCAGGTAGGACGTAACAGTAGTGGAAACGGGCATTAAAATGTTCGGTTGCGCTCAGCAGCCGGCCTCGCCGGCCAGACCGCTGCGGTAGGGGTCAATGATTTCGCTGTGGCGCGAACTGACGTTTGTCGTACCGCCGTGTCCGCCGATCAACGGAAGCGAAACCCTCGGGACATCTGCACTTACTGTCACTTCGATCGTGGCGCAGCGCTGATAGCCGGAGTTGGAGCTGGTGACGTTCACATCCTTCGCGGACCTGCCATGACCGCGCATTGAATCAGCGGCGACGAGACGGGCGGCCTCAATGGCATCGGTTGCAGAATCTGCCTCGACGTAGGCCCGCGCGGCTTCACGCGCGGCGGCAGACGAAGCCAACTTGGTGTCGACTGTCGCCCAGGCATTTGTGATTACGAGTGTTCCGAACACAAAGATCAGAACGCCGAAGGCGAGTCCTTCAAGACCACCGACAGCGCCGCGTTCACTGCGTTGTCTCATCGCAGCCGCTCCTCGCGAACCCAAACGGTCCGTTGAATCCGGTCAAAGCCCGCATTTGCAACAAGCGCTCGTGGCAACAGAACTGGACGCTTCACGCCCACACTCAGCCCGACTTCTTCGGGGTTGCTCTGCCATTGCACGGTTACGTCGTGAAATCCTCTCAGGCGGTTGTGGAGGTCATCCTCTGCAGACGCAACCACAGCGGCATCGTTGGGTGCGCGCGAGACTCGCCTTGCATCGTCCCACGCAACGGCAGTTACAACTGACGTTGCATAGAGGCTTACAAGTGTGTGTGCGGCGAGTGCGAGAAATGCGAGAAATACGACAGCTCCGAAGAACGAGCCGACGATGCCTGTGCCGCGCTCGTCGCGAACGCGAGGGAGCACTAGCCGCCGATCTGATTGATCTGTGTGTCGACCTTTGTCTGAGCGTTCGACATCGTCGCATTGAACGCGAGCCACATTCCGGCGCCGAGAAATGCCATGATCAACACGCCGATGGCAAGGGAGATGACGCCTTCACCGCGTTCGTTGCGGCGGCGCGTGGTAGTGGTGGTCTTCATTTGTATCCTTTCAGGTTCCTGAAAACAGGTGGAGAGCTTGGAGAAACGGAATGATCAGAAAGATGACGCCGGGAATGAGCGTTGCGACGGTGACAGGAATCCACACCTGCTGCCCGCGCCGATCCATGACCTCATTCATCTGGCGCTGTGCTTCGCGGCGTATCGAATTTGCTTCGGCCGAAACCAAGCTTCCCAAGTCGCTTGTCTCAGAGCTCAGAGAAAGCACACTGACGAGACGCCCCAGCTCAGGCAAGTTCACGACCGACGACCACTCGTTGAGCGCCTGTGCGATCGAAAGTCCGTGGCGAACGCGTTCGCAGACCTGTTTGAGGTCTTTTCCGGTGGTGCCGCTGTTGCGTTCGGAGATTCGGGCAAGCGCGGCGCCAACCGAATAGCCGGCGCTCAGGAGCATCGCGAGCTGCTCGCTCATGACCGGTAGCTCGGCGAATATTCGATGTTGGCGGGCTTGTCCGGCGGCTACTACCTGTTGCTCGAGCAAAAGAAATCCGAGTAGTGGCGGCGCGAGAATCAACAACGGCATGAAGACAAGCGGTGGTTGCAGCGCGGCGATGGCGACGAGACCGATTGCAAGTCCGACTGCAGACGCGCCGACCTGGCGCATGCGAAATGCTTGCGTGTCGAGCGCGAAGCCTGCTCGCGCGAGGCGCGCTCCGAGGTCTTCGGTGACTCCGAGAACTGACGCAAGCCGCTGGCCGATGATCGCTACTGAGGGCAGCAGTAGATCGGTTAACGACGTTGATGGCAGTAGTCCACCGAAACGCGCCCCAGAGAACGGAGTCAAGCGATCAGTGAGAGAGCTACGCCGGAACCAACGAACATTCGATAACAAAAGTGTCGCGCCGAGTCCTGCCAAAAGTGCGCACACAAGAACGAATCGCGC
>JBBSGY010000492.1:0-2344 GCA_038253645.1 Acidimicrobiales bacterium | reverse complement strand
GCTGGGATGGTTTTATCTCCGCACCGCGAGCGAATCAGTATTGCTTTGACGGCAGCAGTGACGACGGCATGCGAATCTACATCAATAACCAACTCGTCTGGGATCATTGGGTCGACGGTGGTGGTGTCACGCCAGGCAGTAACGCGCCCCCATGTGTGCAACTCTATCCAACGACTGTTCCAATCCACATCGAATACTACGAACACGGTGGGGGAGCGAGCATCGACCCCCATGTCTATGGCCCCGACGTCAGCGACCAATCGATACCCGCTTCATGGTTGTCGACAACGCCTTCGGCTCTGCCGGTTGGTTGGCAACTGTCCGCAGGTGCATCGACCGATCAGCTCGCATACAGCAGGGCAATAGTCACTGACTCCGCAGTTGTACTGGTTACGCCCGATGGTGACACTGATGAATTCAAGAAGAACGGCTCGGGCGCAACTGTCGGTTTTACGCCGCCGGTCGACGCGCGGACAACGCTCACGATTGTTCCGGGCTCGAGTCCGCCCAGCTATCAGGCCCAAGGCGACGACGGACTCAGTTACACATTCAACGAAAAGGGCGCGCTTACGAGTGTCGTTTCGAGCACCGACGACCGCTCTCCTGCCGCGGCGCAATACGTTTATGACCCCGCGCTCGACACGGCGCGACTTGCTTCGATCAAAGACCCGGTTTCGGGACGTCAGATCAGTCTCAAATATTCCACCGGCCTTTTGGGTGGATCACCGTGCACGAATGCGCCGAGCGGATTCTCCTCGCAAGGGCCGGCGGGAATGCTCTGTGAAGTCGACTACCCCGATGGCAGTAACACGGTGCTGTATTACTCCGCCGCAGATCAAACCGGCCAGCTGATGCGCATGGTTGACCCGGGCAACAAGGTCACCGATCTCGGCTACGACTCCAATGGTCTGCTCAACGGCCTGGCCGACCCCACGCAAATGGACTGGCGGGCAGCGAACACCGGTATCGGCGTCTACACCAGGATCAATTACGGCGCAGGTAAAGCTGCGTCGGTTGTGCTTGCGTCGCCAGGCGGAACCGACAGCACGGACATACCACCTACCGCCAACCGTCCATCGCACAGTTACACCTATACCACCGCATTTTCGCCGAGCACGGGTGGAGAGAGCCGGGTAAATGTGGGTGGACTGAGCCCAACGCAAGGCTTTGCTCGCAAGGTGGTCTTCAATCAGCTCGCACAGACCACATCTGATGTCGATGCGACAGGGGTTGCGACGACAAATGTTTGGGACAGCGCAGACAGGCTTGTTTCCACGAAGAACGAAGCAACAGGTCTGATGTCGACCACTGTTTACGACACCGTTCGCAACGTCGCCACCGACAGCTACGGCCCGGCACCATCGACGTGTTTCACTGGCTACACACCGAATGGCAGTTGCATTAACCCTGTGGTTGCGCATAGCTCGACCGCCTACGACGAGAACATCAACGGTCTGTCGGTGGCGTGGTGGGATAACAACGCGATGATGGGCACACCGGTGGCACACTCCACGAAGATTCGTGCCGAGGACAACGACGGTCGACTTGAGACGAACTGGGGCGCGGGCGGGCCTGCCGAGATCGGCAACGGAGTGGTTGACAACTTCTCGTTCCAGGCCGAAGGATCAGTCAATTTTACCCAGACGGGCAATTACACGATCACTACTGGTTCCGACGACGGTGCGCGTGTTTGGATCGATGATTCGATAGTTGTCGATGCATGGAATGCGTCAAGCACCACGAATGCCACATTCAACAACACGACCGTTGGTTGGCATCGCATCCGAGTCGAGTATCACGAGCTCGGTGGAAACGCCACCTTCAACCTGTACTGGACACCGCCGGGCGGAAGCTTGGTGGCGATTCCTGCTACGTCACTGCGGCCGAACTACAACTTGGCCACCACGAACACAACCGATGACTCCACTGCCGGCTCCCCGGCGAGTGTTACCAAGACGGGCTATGGAACTGTTGGTGGAATCGTGGACCCCGCATACAAGCTGGCGCAGTCAAGCGCCATCGACCCAACAGGACTGAATCTCGGCACTTCGTCGACCTACGAAGCACCGCGCACGACCAATCAGTATCTGCGCAAGCTGACGAGAACAATGCCCGCCGGCACCTTCTACACCTACGGCTACTACGCAAAGGGTGCAACTGCCGACAACCCGTGCACGACGGGAACGGTCGAATCCACCGACCAGGGCGGAATGATGTCGACGCGCACGGCACCGCCGCCATCGAGTGGCCCTGCGATTGCGGAGCATTTTGTTTATGACGTCATGGGTCGCCCGGTGGCGACATGGAAAAATGCCGATGCTCCAACGTGTTTCACCTACGACAG
>JBBSGY010000491.1:0-2347 GCA_038253645.1 Acidimicrobiales bacterium | reverse complement strand
CGACGTAGAACCCAAGATCGTGAATCTCGTCGGCGCCCGGTAGATCACCTGTTTGAAGCTGTGGGAATAGCTCAGCCATCGGCTGTCGTGCGAGGTTTCCAGCAACAACGGGGCGAGTTTCGACGCCGGCTTGTTCGAGTCGATCTGTGATCGTTTTCCGGTCGACCGGCGCATGGACCGAGACCATCAACGGAAGCGCGAACCATGAGCACTTCGCCGGGCTCGGCACGTTCATTAAAGACAGCGCAGGCGCTAGCGGCTCGATCAACTTTGCAAAAAGCGCTGCGTTATCGGCGCGCTGACGCTGAAAACGCTCGAGCTTTTCGATCTGCACAACGCCAAATGCGC
The DNA here is from genome assembly GCA_038253645.1 of Acidimicrobiales bacterium. GTDB lineage: Bacteria > Actinomycetota > Acidimicrobiia > Acidimicrobiales > JBBSGY01 > JBBSGY01. The sequence continues at coordinate 1,999 of JBBSGY010000491.1, read as the reverse complement.
CTGATGCTTCAGTAGGGCGCACGTTGAGTCCCCAAGTAAGGAACTTGTATCGCTCATCGATTGATGCGGTTGCCTCGACTTGACGGTTGCGAACGTTTCTCGACCAGCCATGTGCGCGCAGGAGCCGTACGGCGTCAGCAGCGTCTTCGTCGCGCACGAGCACCATTCCACCTTCCATCGTCGTGATGTGGTGCGAAAAGAAGAATGAGTAGGTACCGGCGAGGCCGAACGTGCCGACGGGTTTGCCGTTCCACTCGGCACCAAGTGCTTCACAACAATCTTCCAGCAGGATTAGGTCATGACGTCGACAAATGTCCAGAAGCCGATCCATATTGCACGGATTTCCCATTAGATGAACCGCGCTTACCGCGCGCGTTCGGGAACCAATCTTTGACTCGAGATCGTCGAGATTCATTGCGAACGTGTACGTGTCGGCGTCTACCAAACGCACCGATAGCCCCGCCATCAACAACGAGTCGATCTGCGTCGGCCACGTCACTGCGGGCGCGAGCACTTCGTCACCGGGCTTTAAGCGACAGTTCTGCGGATCGACAAGGAGTAAGGCCGCTACCAGGTCGGCGGACGAACCGCTGTTGACCATCGCCGCGTGGCCACCACCGTGAATCTCTGCAAAGCGCAATTCGAACTCGCTTACGCGACGACCCATTGTGGTTTCGGTCGAACACAATGCGTCGACAACTTCGGCAATCTCGTCAACGCCATATGTCACCTGGCTGAGTGGATACCAGTAACGAGGCTCAGGTCGGGCCGCTGCACGTTCATCGAACAAAGACTGCAGCGCCAGGCGAAGATCAGCCGTCATCGGGCCTATCCTGCCACTGGAGTTAGTGGCGTGGCTCGATCAGTCTCCGTGTCAACTCGGCGTGGGGCGAAATACTCTCCAAGAGAAAGGCAAGTTCTCCACCTGCGCGCACCAGCTCTTCGATCGGCATCGGCTCCAGGCGCTCCAGCAGGAAAAACATCTCGGTCGTGTCGAGGTCGATACGTGTGCGCAGGCACTGGCGCCAGCTCCACCTTCGACACGTGACACCGGCGTCATCGCGCCAGATGACCTCACCGGGTTCGACGATCTCGACAACCTGCTCGCCGTCTTCGACGGTTTGAAAGCTCTCGTTGCCATCTGCACGAGTGAGCCGCGGCGCTCCGACGTACTTCGAAAGGTCTTCGCCGCCGATCGGAAGCTGGTGCCTGACACTGATTGAGTTGTAGGCGTCGACAATTTTGTTGATCGCCGGCAAGCCACCTGATGCTCGGCGGATGAGCGCATCGACCGACGGGCGGAACTTCTGTGGCTTCATTCCAACCGATCGATACGCCTCTCGCCATGCCTCGACGCGAGCATCTCCGGTGGAGTCGATGATTGATTCCGAGGCACCCGAAAGCCATCTCTGCGACTCAATGTCGCTTGGCGCGTTCGCCACGCCTTTGGCGATGATCACAAATGCGGCGTAGTCGGGGCGTACGTCGTAAATGGATTGGTCGATAATGATGGAATCGGCAGCAGTGGCGTTCATGGTTGGTTTATCCTACTGCAAGGTATGGTAGACAATACAAATCCGGTGTCGGACATAGCTTCGTCCGTGGGTCGCACTGTGAGACGCTATCGCGGCGAGCGCGGTTGGAGTCTCGAAGCTCTGGTTGCTCGTGCAAATGTCAGCAAGAGCGTGCTGATCAGTATCGAACAGGGCAAGTCGAATCCGAATCTCGCAACGCTCGTTCGTTTGGCCGAAGCGTTCGGCCTTCCCGTGACGGCGCTCGTGCAGGAAGATGTGGAACCGCGGGTCAAGCTCATCGGGCCGGAAAGAGCAGTGCAGCTGTGGACGGGCAAAATGGGAGGTTCGGGCGTCCTCGTTGCCGGTGCCGATCCCCCGAGCGGGCTCGAACTGTGGCATTTCGAATTGTTCCCGGGTGAGAATCACCGCTCTGAAGCACACGCTGCTGGAACCAAGGAAGTGATTTACGTCACGTCGGGGAGTTT
>JBBSGY010000490.1:0-2350 GCA_038253645.1 Acidimicrobiales bacterium | reverse complement strand
GAGGCAATGAATCACCCTTGCCGGAGGTTTTGACATGAGGCAATACGGATTCGTCGTGAGAACCACCGAACACTCGACTGCAGAGAGAGCGATCTCGGAGGCAATTGAGGCCAATCGAGGTGAGCTCGACGCATTCATGAATTCGAGCGATCTGTCGGTCCCGCTTTCCCCAATACGATTTCCAGATTCAGTGAGCAACGTCCTTGAGCGAGGAACAGCTGTCCCCGTCGCAGCTCATGAAGTCCAGGTGGTAATTCGAAAGACTGCTTTATAGTGCAGGGCTGGTATGTCCACACCACGTTCATCTACCCTTGAGGTGCTGTGACGCAACGACCATCAATAAGTGGACCAGTGGGACGATAGCGAGGCCCTAAGGAATGTTGCAAGCGTATTTGACGAGTCGTGGACGAAAGGATTCCAAACGACTGATCCAATTGCTCCTGTGCGCGCATACGTCCGAATGAACTCGGCCAATTTGAACCAACGGGTGGTGAATATGTTGCAACGGCTTGTCAGTGCCGTTCTTTCCGACGACGAGCTCGATCACCTCATCGTCAGAGACGCAGGCGCACGTATATATTTCCCGGGCGTCGGCATCACGCCTTCCGGGTGGCTCTTAGGCAGTTTGGCCGCTGCAGAAGAAGAGCTCGCTATTCGTCACGAAACCCATCAAACGGACTGAACCAAAAAGAAGCTTGGGCCAATCATATGACTTTGTGCAGCTGATTTACACACTCTACGTTGGCAACCGGTTGGAGAGCGATGTGCATGTGTAGCGATCGATGCATAACGCGATTGAACTGATTGGTGAGTGAACATCTCTCGCGAGCGCTGAATACGGAGAACTGCGTGCAACCCAAAAACCTTTTCGAGCACTTCGCGACGATCACCGAGCCGCGTACCCACACCAACAAGAACGCCCACAAACTGATCGACATCATCGTGCTGACAATTTATGCCGTACTCGCGAAAGCCGGCTTCCGTCGTGGTCCCGGCGAACCACTCCAGCCATAGGGGAATCACGTTTTCCGCATGGCACGGTCACAAATATGTCGGAATCACAGAAATTCTTACAATGCTCGGATCTGCTACATGCAATACGATCTGGAAACTCCGTCTCGAAGACGTTGCGCCAGGCCCCGAACGACTGACACTCGAACGACTCACAGCGAGACCGTGGGTCAGTACTGCCGAGATTGTCGCCGCGGCGTCACCCAATGGACAAATCATCGACGGACAACTATCCGGTTATGCAGACCAACAAGCGCCCGAACCGCATCTAGTTATTCGGGCGATCGACAGCACCGATTGGGACATTGAATGGAGCGATGAGCGCTTGGGTCGCGAGATTAAGGCTGTCTTCACTGACGCCCGCATGATTCCTTTAGACCCGCGCCTGCATGAAGACGGTGGCAAGGGGTTCGATTCTTCGAGAAGAGTTTTCGGCGATGATGAGTAACGAAGGGCCCAATCGTTGGGACGATCGAGAGGTATTGGCCCAGTTGTTGGGCGTATATCACGAGGAATGGCCAGAGGAGTTTGGTACGCCTCAAAACGCAATTCGTTGGTACATCGACGCATTGCCGGCAAAGCGGATGAGCCGTAGTCGAGTTGCACAACCTGACCCTGGTTCCCAAGGCTGTAAGTGGGCTCGACGCGCGAGCCGATCTCAAAGCACGTGGATTGACTGATGCGATGAAAGATCCTGCGTCTCCGTACTTCGTTCCTGACGACCAACAAGTTCTCGCGAACTTTCTTGCAGGCGCGCTACACCAGGACTGGAATTTGGAATTCAACACTCCGGAGCTAGCACTGAAGGCGGCTCTCGATGCCGAATCGGGGTCCTACGCTGAGGACGTACTTACGCAATTAGAGCGCGTCGCCCAAGCATCCCCGACCGATGATTTCGCGGTTGTGCTCCATAAGCGGTTCGGCGTATACGTCGTTTTCGAAAACTACGGGATGTCGGCTCAACAATGGTTAGACCATGTAGGACACGTTGTGCGCGAGCACCTTGGGCGTGGTCCCGACACGCATTCACTTCCGCTTTGACCCGGTCGTAGCGGTCACGCGTTCGTCTCAAGCTCGGCCTTGGACGCGTTGAAGAATCTGAAAAGCCCAGATGTGGAGTATTTGATATATGGGAAGTTCGTCGTACATCGATATTGAGTGGGAGCAGCCCCTCAGTTCATTCGTGAGTTTGATAAGGGCTGTAAAACGACGTTCTGTTTGAACAACCCGGCGGCATCGGCTTTGGTTACGCGAGGGGCGTGAATGTAGCGTCATCATGAAGACGAAATGACGTCGGCATGTGGATGGTCCATATGCGAAGAGCCCTCCCCTTTACTTG
>JBBSGY010000489.1:0-2370 GCA_038253645.1 Acidimicrobiales bacterium | reverse complement strand
TCGGTGTACTTGGCGTTATCGATACTGCTCGGCACGATCACAAAGAACACGATGATCACCACGCCGGCGGCGATCACCCAGCGCCACATGTTGTTCGGTTTCGGCGTTTGCTCGTCGCTCTTGGCCGGGTTGGTGCTGTCGCCGTCCTTTTTTTGCGCCTTGTCCTGCCCCGCGTCTTTGGACGTCCGAAACCGGGGCTTAGAGAGAGTCATGGCGCTATGGTAGGCGGACGGCCTCTGAATACGGTTCAGATGTCCGGGCAATCGGCAACTCGTGGCATCGTGGTTTCAGATGAGCGACATTGACGGACAACCGGCCGAGCCACGCGAGCATCAGACCGAGCCACGCGAGTATCAAATAGGCCTCGGCCCTGTGTTCGCCGGAATCTTCGGCATCCTTACGTGTTCAACCCTTTTTGCGACGATCGACGTCCTCTCGTCGGCCGGTTCGGATCACACCCAAACCACTCTGCGCGCGGTCCTTCTCGGACTTCTCGGCAGTTGGGCCGGAATGGCGATTGGAATTGCCTGGGCATGCGGTTTCTCGTTTGACGCGACGTCGGACCGACTTGGATTTCGGTTCCGCTGGAGCGACATCCCGCTTGGCATCCTCACAGGGGTAGCGAGTCAGCTGGTTCTCGTTTGGCTTGTCTATTTGCCCGTGAAATGGATTTCGCCCGCTACATACAGCCACGTCAGCGACTCGGCAAAGCAATTGACGAGCGTGGCGACGGGCTGGGGAGTACTGCCATTCGTGCTCGGGGTTTGTGTGCTGGGCCCGATTTTCGAGGAGCTGTTCTTTCGCGGCGTCATGCTGCGGGCACTTACGCAGAAATGGGGGCCGGCAGCGGGCGTGCTCATTTCGTCGATTGCATTTGCACTCATCCACTTCGAGAAGATCGAGACGATCGCTCTGGCGGTGTTTGCCCTACTCCTGGCCCTGATCACGCTGCGAATTCGGCGTCTGGGGCTCGCAATTGTCGCGCATATGGCGTTCAACTCGGTGAGCGTGTTCGCCCTTTTAGTGCTCTCATAGTGCTTTCAAAAAGGCCCACAAGTAACGCACATCCGTGCCGATAACATCACTAAGAGCAGCAATACTGTAACTATTCCTGCCGAAACCTTCAGATTCTCACGGATTGTGACGATCTATGCGTATGCAAGCCAAGGATTGGCGATGCGTAAGAGCCGGTCAGGGAGAAATCTCCTGGCCCCGAGAAGGGATGCATGGATGCCTTGCCCTATTTGTCGCGACAAGAAGCTGGTCGAGATCACACTCCAAGCCGGAGTTAAGAGTCTCATGCTTCGCAGTTGTTCGACTTGCGAAACCAAGTGGTGGGAAAGCGGTGGCGAAGAAGTCGCCCTGCAAAACGTCATCGAGGCCGCCCGCCCATAACCATCCGAAGAGCTGTGTGCGTAAAGCACCCGTTTTCGGGGGTCTTGCGCACACAGCTCCGGAAGTCTTGCCGTTCGGAGCAGAATGGGAGATGTGTCCAGTCGCCTGAGCCGCCCTCGCCTGAGCCGCCCTCCCCTACGCGCCCCGTCGCTGTATGGCGCCATCACGGCGTTCGTCGTCGGGGTTTGTTCGCTGCTCGTCTTCGCCGAGTTGCGGCCCGACCTGCTTCTGATGAACAGCACAACGGCGGGTGGCGATATGGGCGCGCACGTTTGGGCGCCGCGTTACCTCGTCGACCATTTGTTGCCACACGGACGACTTGTCGGATGGACGCCCGATTGGTACGCGGGCTTCCCCGCGCTGCAGTTCTACTTTCCGCTGCCCGCAATCATGGTGGCGCTGCTCGACATCGTTTTGCCCGGTGCGATTGCGTTCAAACTCGTAACGGTCAGCGGACTCGTCGCGTTGCCGATATGCACGTGGGCGTTCGGCCGCCTGTCCGGACTGCCGTTTCCTGTTCCTGCTTGCCTCGCGGCATTCACGCTTCCGTTTCTTTTCAACAACGGGTTCAGCATTCTCGGTGGAAATATGGCGTCCGCGCTCGCAGGCGAATTCGCTTTTTCAATAAGCCTCGCGTTTGCGATGTTGTTTCTCGGTGTCGTCGCGAAAGGCCTGACGACCGGCAAGTACCGCGCACACGCATCTCTGCTGTTTGCCGCAGTCATCTTGAGTCATGTTCTGCCGACGATCTTCGCGTTTTGCGGTGGCGTTCTCTTGGTGATGATGGCGATGGTTGCCGCAGTCGGCAAAGGCAGAAAGGCCGTTCTCGCTCCGCTTCGCTGGTCGATTCCGGTTGCGGTCACCGGCGGCCTCTTGAGCGCGTGGTGGCTTGGCCCGTTTGTCGCACGCGGTGCGTACATGAACGACATGGGTTGGGAAAAGATCGGCACCGGCACCGAGGCCGGCCTCAAACTG
>JBBSGY010000488.1:0-2381 GCA_038253645.1 Acidimicrobiales bacterium | reverse complement strand
TTCAAGCGGCCAAAGCACGGGCTCGTGGTTACCGAAACAAGCGCTACATGATCACGATTGTGTATCTCATCGCCGGAAAGCTGCCGCTTCCGACATTGTCACGACCACTCTCCGCTACCCACACGATCTAGCGAAGAGCCGGGATTCTCGAGGTCGAAGTACGAAAGCGACGAGGTTTCTAGGTATTTGCGGGCGATGGTGGTTTTTCCGGCTTGGCGTGGGCCCACCACGAGAACCACTCGGCTGCGCTGTAAAGCATCATCGATACGACTTTCGTCGGTCGCTCGTCCAATCATATCCTGGATACAATACCATGCAATATCGAGCGTTGTGCTCGATATTGCATGGTCAAGCTCCCCAGTCGGGAAGAACTACTCACTTAACGGGGTTTCCAGAGCATGATTCGAGCCATCTGGAACGGCAATGTGATTGCCGAATCCGAGCGCACTGTGAAAGTTGAAGGTAATCACTATTTTCCCCCCGAGTCGTTGCGTAGAGAATATTTCGAGAACGGCCAGGGCAAAACGGTGTGTCTGTGGAAGGGGTTGGCGAGCTATTACACCGTCGTGGTCGATGGGAAACGCAACGAAGATGCAGGGTGGTATTACCCTCACTGTTGGGTGTCGCGTTCGGTGAGCTGATGGCCGAACGTTCGCAAACGCTGAAGAGCGGCTGAATCGACCTTGCTTTGCGCGGCGATTGAATTTTTGATCGCTCGGTAGGTGTCTGCTTCAAGGCCGCACCTACGACACATCTCCAAATGTCGCGCGACGCGCCGGGCACTGTTTTCATCAAGGCCACCGTCGAGATAGCTCTGAACGGTCTGGTGTACCTGTCGGCAGCTCGCCACGGACGGCGTGCCGAACCACATGTTGACCATGGCAAACAGCGTCATACGTCTTCTCGAGTCAGATCGATTCCGTTGTCCTTAAGAAACGTGCGGATTCTCGACCGTCCGCGATGCACTCGACTCATAACCGTGCCCGAAGGAACTCCAAGAAGCTCTCCGGCCTCCGCATATGAGAGGCCTCCGAGATCGATGAGTTCGATCGAGCAGCGAAAAAGGGGTGGCAACGCAGCGAGTGCATTTGCAACGCGCGAATCAAGAAGATCTTCGGCGACTCGCTCAGGATTGCCTTCATGGGTTGGTTCGTTGGCGAGAACGGCGATAGTTGCTTCGGGGTCGCTTAGGAGGTCTGGGCGGCGTTTTCGGTGCCGGTTGATCTCGGCATTACGCATGATTGTGAGCAACCAAGCTCGTGGATGCTTGCCGTCGAATCCGTCGATCGATCGAAACGCTCGGAGCATTGTGTCCTGCACCAGATCTTCTGCATCAGCGGAGCGTCCGGTGAGAGTTTTGGCGACCCGCAGAAGCACCTCGAGTTCGGGCAAAACATATAACGCGAAAGCACTCTTGCGCTTCTCGTCTTCGATCGTTACGCCTGCCCCCATAGCCGTTAACTTTAATCGCCGAGTCACATGGGCTCAGCCCTCGGCTGGACGGAAGAAGTAGTCGCCGAACAGGGTTTCAGAGATGTGTTGATGGTCCTCAGGCATTGGAAAACAAGTCGGCTTCTCAGCGCATATTCGGACAGGGAATTAGGTGCCGGCGCCCGCGGCCTCGTTGTTCGTCACCTCGCCGAGTGCAAACGATGCCGTCTCGATCTCGCCGTCATTCAACGTCTGGGCAATTCCTTGACTCGCCTGCGGAATAACACACGGCCTGAAACGACGGCAGCCGTTGTTCGGCTTCGCAGTTACGGCGATAGTTTTTGGCTGATGAATTGACGAGTAACGCTTCGCAGACGCCGTGGGTGAGGTCGGGTTGGCTTGATCAATTGTTCCGGATTTGATTCCGGTGACCAGCCCGTGAAGGCCGACCCAGAATTTCTGATGGCCGCAAGCCCATAAATACTCGGTGGACCTGAAGCCCGTGACCAGCTAAGGACAGCGTTATGCGGTCATGACAAAGCAATCCCCAACCCTGAAGAGCTCCGCTACTTTGAGGGCAGGGCATCTGACCGCTACTTGATTCGCTGGAGAGATGCCGTTGATGTCGGGGTTATCAACTCAAGTCTTGAAAGCCTGTCTCGCTCCTTGGGTTCTCATCTTGTAGACCAAGAGTTCAGTTCCGATCAGCTCTTTCGATGGCTACGAGCAACCGAAAACGACATCGCATCCTTGACAGACCTGTTCGAAGCCGCCATTGACTTGGCTGATCGGTCATCGAACACTTATGAGATCGGCATTCCGCTAGCGGGTGCTGTTCCAGGAAATCGCGAGCATTCAGAAATGCTCAAGTCCACTGAGGAATTTGCTTCCTGGCTGCGCAACAACTTTGGGCCGAACGTGCGGCGTCGGCAGTCGGGAGGATTCGTTTT
>JBBSGY010000487.1:0-2394 GCA_038253645.1 Acidimicrobiales bacterium | reverse complement strand
GTTTGTGCCTGCGACTGTCCGCCGGCTGCTGTGCCACCATCGAGCCGCGCGGATCGAACGCCTTCCTGCGCCGCTGCGCGCACGACCGAAGACGCGTGTTGCCACACACCGAATTGAATGATGAGCATGATGCAGAGCATCACGAGGGGAGTGGCCAGGATCAGCTCGATCGTGGCAGAGCCCCTGCTACTTCGACGGCGGATCATCGCCGCTGTATTGATGCTCTAGCCGAGGTTGATCGAGCCGGCTTTGGCAAGAATCAGCGCTGACAAGAGAGCGATGACGCCAATCGCAACCACGGCAATGCCGGCCACGATGATGACGGTCTCGATGGTGTAACCGTCCTCATTACGCGAAGCCTTGAGCAGCTGAGCGCGCTCACGAAGGCCACGGTCGAAAACAGACATGAGGGGGAGGGGGAGGGGGAGGGTGTGGGTGATGAGGTGATGCATGGGCGGGCAAACTAACCGCGTTATGTGACTTTGTGCAACATCAAGGCGCGTTTTTCTCACGTACGGTCCGATGTCGAAAGGCTCGTGAACGCCGCGAGTGGTATTTGAGGGCCGGTCACTGCTAAGCAATTCGGATGACCAGTACTTTCCCCGCAGACGCTGTGCCGACCAACCAGGTGCCTGCATTCTCGAAGACCGTGCCGTCAAGGCCGGCTCGACACAGCGGAACCCGCCGCTGGCGCTCGGCTCTCGCCGGACTCGTCCTGATGTTCATATTCGGCTTCGGCTTCTTGATCCTTGACTTGTCGGCAGCCCACCGAGTGCCCGTGCTCACCGTTGCGCGGCCGATACCTGCGGGCGCGCCGATCACAAAAGATGACCTTCGAACCGTCCAGATCTCCGACGCCCCCGGTCTCAAGACACTTGCGCCGGGTGCACTTCGCGACGTCACAGGTCGCACGGCTCTTATTGCGTTGAGCCCCGGAACGATGCTCGCGCCGGACTTGGTCTCGAGCGGCAACGCAAATGACCGTGCGACTGTTGCGATAGCGCTGAAACCCGGACGTGCGCCGAAGCTTTCACAGAACGATGCGGTATCGATCATCAATACCAACCAGCAGGTAAAAGGCATCACAATTTCCGGGAGCTCACAAAGCAGCGCGCATGTGCTCGGCACCGGCAAGGTGCGCGACGTGAACGAGGGCAGTGGAACGAACAGCGACACGATAGTGAGTCTCGAAGTTGATGCAGGAATCGCAACCGATGTCGCCGCATCGGCGAGTAGCGGTGACGTCGCGCTCGTCGCGCGCTCATCGAAGTCATGAGCATCATTGCTCTCTGTTCTGCCAGCGGCGCACCTGGTGTGACCACACTTGCACTGGCAATGGCCTTGCCGAACGACAAAACGAGTGTAGTCGTCGAGGCAGATGAGGTCGGGTCTTCGCTGGCCCCGCGATTTGATCTCGACACGCGTGGTGGGTTGCTGTCGGCGTACCGGCGAGTGTTTGATCTCAATTCGTTTCACAGTGATTTGCAGGCCGTTCGCCCTGACCCGAGTCAGAAGCCGATACCGGTTTTTGTGGGACAGTCAACTCATGGCCGCCGCGGTCGGGTAACGACCTACTGGCAAGAGTTGGCAAATGAGTCTGCACCCCCAGACAGCGCGTTGAACATCATTGCTGACTGTGGTCGCATACTTCCGGATGCTGCAAACATCGCACTTCTGGGGGTTGCGGGCGTAGTGTGTGTCGTTACACGGCCCAACATCGAAAGCGTGTTTCACGCTGAGGCGCTTGTCAGGCGCCTCCGGCAAAACGCAACTCTTGGTCACTGTGGAATCGTCCTCGTCGGTCACGGACCCTTTTCACGTTCGAATGTTGCGGATGCAGTTTCTGCACCGGTCATCGGAGTCATCCCCGATGATCCACGCGCTGCTGACGTGCTATGTGGCGAGAAGCCTCCCCAGTGTTGGCTTCACAAATCGGAACTGGTCCGCGCTGCATCGGACATTTACGAGCGCTGTATCAACAAGCCGGGAGAAATCAAATGGTCAGCGTAGACAACGCGCTGGTGCAGGTCGTCCGTCGCAAAGTCGCCGAGCGTCTTGTCGATGAGAGGAGTCGTGATGACGATGGCGCGCCGATGGTCGACATCGAGATCGAGCGTAGGCGCGCAGTCGAGCTGATCCATCAGGAACTCGACGTTTGGGTCGAGGCTCAACTGCAGATCAAGCCCTTTGAAGAACCGCTGACCCCGGTTGAGGAAGCGGAACTCGAACGTTCGGTTCTCGACTACCTATTCGGGCTTGGGCCTATTCAGCGCTTGATTGACGACACGAATGTCGAGAACATCAATATCAACGGATACGACCGCGTCTTCGTGAAGTACAGCGACGGCTCAAAGATACGTATGGCCCCGGTGGCGGAAAGCGATGAGGAGCTGG
>JBBSGY010000486.1:0-2402 GCA_038253645.1 Acidimicrobiales bacterium | reverse complement strand
GAGTGGGACATGTGTCGCAACAGTCTTTACACCGAACATGGCATCGCCGGTCGTCATGGCTTCGCTCGCGAGCGCTGGCGCGCCGCGCCCGGCGCGATCGTTCATGTGGACCACACTCTCGGCGGCACCGCTGTTTTGCTCGAACCGACGACGATCGTGGCGAAGGCGTGGGAGCAGATCCACCGCATTGGTCAGCGTGCTTTTCATGACGCAAAGATCGCGGTCGTCACGGGGGCCGGACCGGTCGGTCTTCTGGCCGCGATGATCGGCGTGCAAAGCGGTTTGGAGGTTCACGTGTTCGACCGCGTCACCAACGGCCTCAAGCCCGAACTCGTCGGTAAGCTCGGTGCCCACTACCATTCCGACACGCTTCCGGAGTCCGGTGTGCAGGCAGACGTCATCATTGAATGCACAGGGGTGTCAAGCGTCATCGTCGACTGCCTGACACACAGTGCAACTGACAGCATCGTGTGCCTCACCGGTGTTTCCGCCGTCGGCACAACGCTTCCACTCGACGTCGGCGCCCTTAACCGCAACGCGGTGCTGCACAACGATGTTGTCTTCGGAAGTGTCAACGCCAACAAACGGCACTACGATGCCGCGGCGCAAGCATTGCGAAAAGCCGACATCACGTGGCTCGATCAGCTGATCACGCGTCGAGTGCCGGTCGAGCGTTTTGCAGATGGCTTCAACCGTCAAGCCAACGACATCAAAGTCGTCATCGAGTGGGCGGGCTGACACACCGCACCAAGTCACTTCAAGGAGCGGCTTCGTATGTAGTGCCGTATCGAAGGCGCGTCGGCTGCGTTCGCGACGGTGGTCGTAGTTTCCGATGGACCAGGAGCTGTGCCCGTTGCAGCCGCTCCCTCCGCGGGCGAGCTCGTGGTAACAGGGGCCGTGGTTGTCGTGGGTGTCGTGGTTGTCTGCGGGCTGATGGGATGCGAGGGAGGTGTTGCTTGGACGCCCAGCACGATCGCGGGATTTTGCTCAGGGCTCAGAAACCGCATTATCGAAAGCAGGTCATCGCGTGACACTTCGATGCAGCCGGGAGTAGCACCTGCGCCTTCGTGGAGAAAGATGGCGCTGTTTCCATTAGGGACGACGGGATTCTGGTTGAAATCAAAGGCGATCGCGTATGAATATTCCGAAAGCGTCTCGGCCGACCCCCAACGTCCGGCGGCGTCACCGGTTTGCCAAGTGTTGTATTCCGGAGAAGTTGGGTCATCGACCCAATGATCGTTCGCAGTTGCCTGCACATATGGGAATGCCGAGCCGGGGTCTGCGTTTGCCCCAAACATCTTCGTGATTTTGTACTCGCCCGATGGCGTGAAGTTGTCAGCTTCGTGCGGGGTCGACGTGAAACCGTTAGAGCCGATTGATGCCGAAAATGGGCCCAGCCCAATCTGCCAATGATCGGAGTTCCAGCTGTAAACAGTTACCGTCGCAACAGAGGTGTTGACGGAAGCGGCGTTCACCACAACCACCTGGTTTGCGTCCGTTAAGACAGAGTTATGGATAGCACCGAGCGTGTCTTGTTGCCCGTCTGCTCCGGACGCCACGCCCGTGAGCGAAACCGCTCCCACAACACCCAGCACGGCGAGAAGGAGCGCGAATGTAGTTCGGCAGGCGACGGAGTGAGGTTGCATCAAGCTTCATCGTCGCGTATGTCAGTTACCACGGCTCTGTGGGGGCTGTGAATTGGCCTGGTTCTGAAATCGCGGTCCACACTTGTTCCATCGACCGCTTTCGACAACGAATTAACCCCCGATTTTGTCGGAAATGACGCGCGCTCGTCATAGCGTTTCCGTGTAAAGGCCGTGCATTACATGCGTCGAAACAGTCGAACGCGCTGGCCGAGCGTGATGTCCGGAAGGTACGCGGATCCTAGAGCGTTTGCGATACTGGGAAGCATCGCAGTCTCCGGGTATGTCATATGCAAGGGATGGTAGTCGGGCTGGAATTTGGCCTTGAATGCCAACAAGGACTGAAACCCGTAAACAGGCTCGAGAATCCGACCGATTGTGACCAGAAGTTGCTGAATCCTGGTTTGATCGCCGGATGCCGAAATGTTTGCAAGGGGCGCTGCGGAAAGGCTGACAAATTCGGCACCTTCAAGTTGAAACTGAAGGGCGGCGGAGGCAATCAGAAACTCCATCACATTCTTGAAACCATCACCTTGCCTCCGCATGAAATCCAGCGTCCAGCCGACGGCTTGACCATTTCGGTAGACGGGCATCCAGCTTGTAATTCCATGGATGGTTCGTCCTTCGTCTACGGCGATCAGGCACCGAACTTCCCTATCGTCCAGCTCGTCGATCCCTCCCAGCGTGAATCCCATTTCAGGCAGGTTCTTGTCGGCAACCCATTCTTCGGAGATGGCCAAAATCTGATCCCGCACCGAG
>JBBSGY010000485.1:0-2405 GCA_038253645.1 Acidimicrobiales bacterium | reverse complement strand
TGCCCTGGTTGATCGAGGGGATGTATTCCTTCGGAATAACGCCACCGGTGATCTTGTCGACGAACTCGTAACCACCGCCGGGCCCGGTCGGCTCCAAGCTGATGACAACGTGGCCGTACTGACCCTTACCGCCGGTCTGACGCACGTAGCGGATCTCGACCTTCTCGGCCTTGTTCTTGACGGTCTCGCGGTAAGCGACCTGAGGCTTGCCGACATTTGCTTCGACCTTGAACTCGCGCAGCATGCGGTCGACGAGAACTTCAAGGTGAAGCTCGCCCATTCCACCGATGACTGTTTGGTTGGTCTCCTCGTCGGTCTTGACGCTAAAGGTCGGGTCTTCTTCGGACAGGCTCATGAGCGCCTTGCTCAACCTGTCTTGTGCGTCCTTGTTCTTCGGCTCGATCGCGACGTGAATAACCGGCTCGGGGAATTCGAGTGACTCGAGCACGATCGCCGTGCTCGGATCGCAGAGGGTGTCACCGGTGGTCGTCTGCTTCATCCCGACGACGGCGACGATGTCGCCGGTGCCAATGTCGTCGCGGTCTTCACGAGTGTTCGCGTGCATCTGAAGGATGCGACCGATGCGCTCTTTGCGATCCTTTGTCGAGTTGAGGACCGTTGCACCCTTTTCGAGCGAACCGCTGTAGACGCGAATATATGTGAGCTTTCCGACGTGCGGGTCACTCTGAATCTTGAACGCAAGTGCGGAGAACGGCTCGTTGTTGTCGGGCTTACGCTCAAGCTCTTCGATGCGCTTCTTGTCGAGTCCCTTGACAGGAGGAAGGTCTACCGGACTCGGAAGAAAGTCGATGACAGCATCGAGCATGGGCTGAACACCCTTGTTCTTGAACGCGGATCCACAAAGGATCGGAACGATGTGGCCGTCAATCGTGCCGCTGCGAATTGCACGCAATAGGTCTTCGCGAGTGATCTCTTCATCGCCGAGGTACTTCTCGGTGATTCCATCATCAAAGGCGGACAACGCGTCGATGAGTGCGGAGTGCCATGTTTCAGCGTCGTCGACCATGTCGGCGGGGATGTCTTCGATGTCGAAGGTTTCGCCGTTGTTGACGCCCTCCTCATAAACCAGCGCCTTCATGTTGATGAGGTCGACAAGACCGATGAAGCCACCCTCGATACCGATTGGAAGCTGAAGCACAGCGACCTTCGCGTCGAGGCGATCTTTGATCATGTCTACGCAGCGGTAGAAGTTTGCGCCGGTGCGGTCGAGCTTGTTGACGAAGCACATGCGGGGAACGTGGTGCTTGTCTGCCTGACGCCAAACGGTTTCGGTTTGCGGCTCGACCCCGGCAACGCCATCGAACACGGCAATTGCGCCGTCAAGAACGCGCAGTGATCGCTCGACTTCAACCGTGAAGTCGACGTGCCCCGGCGTGTCGATGATGTTGATCGTGTGGTCGTTCCAAATGCAGGTTGTTGCAGCGGAAGTAATGGTGATGCCACGCTCTTGCTCCTGGACCATCCAGTCCATGGTTGCGGCGCCCTCGTGGACCTCACCGATCTTGTAGTTCTTGCCCGTGTAATAGAGGATGCGCTCGGTGGTCGTGGTCTTGCCCGCGTCGATATGGGCCATGATCCCGATATTGCGCACGCGGTCAAGCGGCGTCTTCTTGTCAGCCATCAGCTAGATCTTCCTGTATGAGGTCGCCGAAAGCATACGTTCGGCAAAAAAGTGGTGCGCAGAGGGCGACTACCAGCGGTAATGCGCAAAAGCCTTGTTCGAATCGGCCATTTTGTGCATGTCGTCACGCTTCTTGACCGCCAGACCGACACCATTGGAGGCATCGAGAATCTCCATCGCGAGACGCTGGGCCATCGACTTTTCGCGGCGGGTACGTGAGTAACCGACCAGCCAGCGAATCGCGAGCGTGGTTGCACGACGAGGGCGAACCTCGACCGGCACCTGGTAAGTGGCACCGCCGACACGACGGCTCTTGACCTCGAGCTGCGGACGAATGTTCTCGATTGCGCGCTTCAGAACCGAAAGCGCGTCACCACCGGTCTTCTCACCGACGGTTTCGAGAGCGGCGTAAACGATCTTTTCGGCCAAACCGCGCTTGCCGCGGCTGAGGACCTTGTTGACGATTTGCGTGACGAGAACCGACCGAAATACCGGGTCGGGCAACAAATCACGGCGTGGAGCTGGGCCTTTGCGTGGCATGACTAGCTGTCCTTCTTCGCGCCGTACTGGCTGCGGGCTTGCTTGCGGTCACGGACACCGGAAGCGTCGAGCGCTCCGCGGACGATCTTGTAACGGGTACCCGGGAGGTCACGGACACGGCCTCCGCGGACAAGCACGATCGAGTGCTCCTGAAGGGTGTGGCCGACGCCGGGAATGTATGCGGTGACTTCAGAACCGCTGGCCAGGCGCACACGGGCAACCT
>JBBSGY010000484.1:0-2408 GCA_038253645.1 Acidimicrobiales bacterium | reverse complement strand
CGAGGGGTTTAGAAGTTCCTCAATCCTGTTCCTTACCCGTGCGCGTCTCGCGGATCTTGCTCTGGACTCGATAGCGGTTCTCCGTCAGCTTTTCAAGCCATCAAATGCCGATTCCGACCCACATCGATGCCGGAAGACCCAAAAATTTCCCTGGTGTCCGCGAGTAAGCGTGGATCGGTGGGCTGACGCATCCACAAGTCTAGGCACGGTGCCCGGTTCGGCACGAATCAGTCTGCCGCTGTGGCGGTACATAACCTCATCGGGTCATGCAGCGACAGTGTCGTAAGTGCGTATCAAGACCCCCGACACGTTGCGTGCAGCGCAGTTTTCCACCGTCAGTCAACGACACGACGTTATTTGGAATGGGGGGGGTATTGAGATCAATGCCGTAGTGAGGTCGTTCAGCGTTGTAGTGCGCGCCAAACGGTTCGACCCTGTCTGCCAAATAGAGGATATGCAACGCGTGACGTTTGTTAAGGATGAGATGTGGTCCAGACAGCGCGGCGAATGGTTGCGACGAAACGTTCTGCAATGGCATTGGCTTTTGGTGACCGAACGTGTGTCTTGATGACCCGGGCCCCGATTGCTGTACACACTGCGTCAAACGCAGGAGTGAACTTGTATCGCGGTCGCGGATCAAGAATCGGAAGTTATTGAGTACGCCGTCGAAGACATCAGTCATATTCCGCGCAACCTGGGTTACCCATTCGGAATTGGGATGACGAGTGATGCCGGCGACGTGTACACGACGGGTGCTGTGTTCGACAAGAACAAGCAGTACAGGGTTGTTAGTCCAACGGTCTCGATGGAGAGGAAATCGCAGGACGCCATGGACTCCATTTCGTACGTATTGGTCGTCAGTCAGTTCGGTGCAAGCCTGGTGCCTCTGGGTAGAGAAACCGCGATCTCGACCGAGGAGATGCTTATCGAGTTGCAGCAGGCTGCGTAGAAATCCGATCCGGTGGCGAAGACCCGTCGGGGATACGACGAAGGTCACGCGGCTGAACTAGGAACGCTCAATGACGTTCCAGGACATGGACGAGGTCCGCCTGAAGGTCGGAAGCGCAAGTTATTACCTGACTGTCAGCAGTGTCGGACTGCCGGTCTTGTTGCTTCATGGTTTTCCTGAAACGCATCTCCCTGTTGGCAACGGGTTGTGCCCGCTCTGATCCAGAGTTACACCGTCATTATTCCCGATCTCCGAGATTGGTATCGCCCGATGCGGCCAACCGGGCGGGGAACTAGAAGCTGACGACGTCCGAACTGTCTCTGTGACTGTGAATCGACCGTTAACTTCGGAAGCAAATGAGCGCTTGTAAACACGTGTGCAACCGCTCACTTGCTCGAACCGCCTCCGTCAAGGCTACCGATTAAACGGAGAGCCCGAACCTCGTCAACAGTATCAAGAACAACGCGCCCGAATTGCTCGAACCGATGGAGACTGCGGCGTAGTTTTCGCGCCACTACGAGTCGCAGTGTGGACATCGCCCGGCTGTTGCATGTCTGGAATTGTTTGATTTTCAAGACCTCAAAACAATAACTCGGCGTTGACATCAAAGCTCAGTGCCGGAAACGCCCGGCAGACCCATGCGTTGACCGATGGTTTCATACCCTGGATGCTCTCCGACAGCTATTGCAAGCTGGTGACCTCTTCCGAATGTCACTGCCTCAAACAGGTCAGTCACTGCGAGATGATCGTACGAGCGGTCGATGTAGTCGCGTACCGTAGGCACTTCCCGAGCCAGATTGCCCCATGTCATTGACGACACGAGCTCATAAGCTTCGGTCAAAGCCAGAGCCGCAACGGCTGCAGGCGCCAATCGGATCACCTTTTGCTGCATTTGTAGAGCTGTCGTCACGCGCTTGAGTGCAGAATCCCTCACGTACGTGCCATGCGCTTCAAGCATCGTCAAGTATCTCTCGACCGAGCTGTAACGCGCATGACTTTCAAGCAACGGGATCAGCTCGTCGAGACCTTCTTGTACCGTCGAGGAACTTGCTGCTCGGAGGATGCCCTCATCGAGGGCATCTCGGTTTTTTTGGTGTCGATTAGCAGAACAGTATTGTCCGCACCGCTCGTGTCAGCTGCAGCCGCTGGCGCATGCAAGGCATCTGCAAGCGTTCCTAATCGAAGATCGAATCCGTCCGTTCGTCCCGCCGCTCCTGCCCCACCCTTCGCGAGTTTTCTCAGATGCCTGAAAGAGTCGACGACTTCTTTGGATACATGGACGGGCGTTCCCACGAACAGTCGCCGCAGGGCTTGCGGAAATTGAATCGCGTGCGTAATTTTGGAGATTCCGGTCCTTGGAAAGGACACTGGAGTCATGGCAACAAAGAAGTACCCGCCTGAGATCAAAGAGCGAGGCATTCGTCTTGTTCTCGAGGCAAAGAGGATCGATCCTTCCGAT
>JBBSGY010000483.1:0-2414 GCA_038253645.1 Acidimicrobiales bacterium | reverse complement strand
GACCACTTCGGGAAACCAACAACCGGACACATGACCAACGACGAGCTACACGAGATCATCAACTCCCTGCGATCCATTGGAAGCGACCTGGCATTCGTGGAGGCCAAGGAAGCGGGCGGCGGCCTTCCGAAGAGCCTACGCGAGACCTTGTCATCGTTCTCGAACACCCCTGGAGGCGGGGTAATCATTCTGGGTCTCGCGGAGAGGGCAGGGTTTACAGCTACCGGAGTCAAGGACCCAGCACGACTTGCTGACGAGTTGGCCGGTATGGCATCAAGCGAGATGGAACCCCCGGTCCGACCCCTCATTGGCATTCATCCCGTCGACGGAGTGTCAGTGGTGACGGCCGAGGTACCGGAGCTCAGTCCCGCTGAGAAACCCTGTTTCTACAAGGGCCCGGCATGACGCGTGGCAGCTATGTACGCGTCTTCGACGGAGACCGCCTCCTGTCTTCCTACGAAGTTCAACTGTTGCTCGCTTCCATAGGCCAGCCGCGCGACGACGAACTTCCCGCCGAGACGTACGCGACCGAACTCCTCGACCCTGAAGCAGTAAACCTCTTCTGCGCGCGGCTCCGGCAGACCAGACCCAACTTTGCGGATCTCGACAACTTCGGCGTTCTACGACGGTCGCGCGTCATCATCAACCATGAACGGAGTGACTACGTCGATTGCCGCCCTTGACGAACCGGATTTGACCGACAGCCAGGTGACAGGTCTCGCGTTGCTTCGCGACGGAGAGATATTGACGAATCCCGCATACCGCAATGCAACGGGCGTAGACAGCCGACTAGCCACAGCTGAACTCGGCGATCTTGTGGCTCGCGAACTCCTTCATCAGGTAGGCGAGCGACGTTGGTCGAGGTATGTACTTTCTCCACGCGTCGAGCAACTCGGAACGTCGGAGGCGAAGACGACGAGACGGCTCAGCCGAGCCGACCGTCGCAGAGAAATCCTCGAAGCTCTGGGAATAGAGACACTGCGGCGGATCGAAATCCAAGAGCGAACCGGTCTCCCGGACAAGACGGTTGCCCGGTGGCTGAACGTGTTGCGCAAAGAACAGGCGGTGGATCTCATCAGCGACACAGCCAGCGGAAGGGATGCTCGTTACCGAAGACGAACCGAGAGCCCAACCCTCTTTGACGAGCAGCGATAGTACGTCGGACTAACCGAACGCGAGAAGATTATTGATCTCGTCTGCAACATCGTCGTCGTCGAGGATCGTGGCGTGCGCATAGTGGCGAAGCGTCGTGGAGGGGTCACGATGACCCAGGCGAGCCTGAGCCTTCAGCAGTTTCCCGCTTCCAACGAGATGCGTGGCAACGGCATGTCGAAGCCGGTGCAGCGCTCGGTTCGAGACGCCGGCTCTGCTGCCGAGGCGACGCATTCGGCGCGATAGCAGGTCGATCTTGAGATATGACGACCGACTCGGATCAGCGGAGAACAGCCAGTCGTCGCCCTCGGCTCGATCGAATTCTTTGTCCCATTGCTTCACGTGCTTCTCGATCATTTCAATCGTCGTCTTGCCAAGCGTCAGGCGACGCGTTCTGCTCGACTTCGTCGTGCCGAGCACGTTGTCCGAAAGCCCGCGTTCGATGGTGAGCACTCTGCCATCGAGGTCGCTGATTTTGAGTACCGCTGATCCCATCACTCGTGATCGAGCGCGAGCGATAGGGCTTCACGTCGAGGAATCCGCAGCTGCTGTCGTGACCGGAGCCGACATCGTCGTCCTCGCCACGTTCGTCAATGACCTGCCATCCGTTGCTCGCGCGATCGCGACCTCGGTACGTCCTGATGCAATCGTCACCGATACGGGAAGCACCAAGTCGGACGTGCCCAAAGAAATCGCTGCACGCTTGTCAAAGGTCGCCGCAAGGTACGTCCCAAGTCACCCGATGGCGGGAAAAGCATTTGGCGGATTTGAACACTCCGATCCTGGGCTGTTCGAGCGTTGCACCTGGGTGATCTGCTCGATTGACGCCGATTATCGAGTGAACGCGGTTGTCGAGCGACTAGCGCTTGACGTCGGTGCGGACCGAATCGTCTACCGAAGTCCGGAAGCCCACGATGCTCAGGTGGTAGCGGTAAGTCATCTTCGACCAAGCCCAAGACCAAGAAGCCTCGAAAACAAGCGGTGGAACCGGATTCCCCCAACCCAGGATCCGCAACGAAATGCGCGTCAACCAATAGTGAGCCATCACCGTAGATTGACCACATGGAAGTTCGGCGGATGTTGCGTCAATCGCTGGCGACACATGAGACCGCGTCGGTGTTGCAGATGCTGAAAGAGCACAACCCGACATCAACGTCGATCAGGTTCAACCTCCAAATGATCGGTGACGCTCTTCTGCTTGCACTGCGGCAAGATGCCAGTGCATCGAGCGAGTTAGCCATCGCGTGTATCGACGGCCTTTG
>JBBSGY010000482.1:0-2419 GCA_038253645.1 Acidimicrobiales bacterium | reverse complement strand
GAAGGCGGCGACAATATGTCGCCGGTCACGAAAGTTGCCTGAACTCCGGCTGCAGCGGCATTCGACATTGCTACTTGCGTCAGTGACGGTTCGATGTCGAGGCCGGTAAATGCGTTTCGATCGCACTGGTCAGCGCCTCGGGAGCACCCCGGCGCTCTGCGGCACCTAGCCCGCCAAACTCGATCCGGTAGGCTCGTCAAGGACTGCGGAGATTTGCTCGTGCGATACCGCACCACATTTCGCGCAGTCCCCAGCTTGCGCATTCGTCGATTCTCGTTTCCACGGGTGGCGCAAGCCAGCCCTCGTACCCCTGAGTTCAACCGTGCATGTGCGCATCGAGCCGACGAATCCGAAACGGATTGCCCGTAACGCTCCCCTCGTGACAAACGAGACGGACGTATGCGTTGGTGTTCCTCTGCCCGCGCACTTTCGAAACGCGTCGGTTGAACTCAAAGAAGAAATGACCTCGCGCGGGCTTCCTGCCCGCGCGACTGTTACGCGGACTCAGGACTCCATGGTGGGACGAGCTGGAAATAGTTGCCATCAGGATCAGCAAAGGTGCACATCAACATGTCGCTCCCGCCTTGAGGTTCATATGGCTCGGCGACGACTTCTGTGCCAAGGGCCTTGATGCGCTCGAACTCACTTTTCACATCGGGCGTCGTGAGGTTGAGCATGATTCGCGATGGCTCTTGACTCTTGCCCTTCACTTCGCTGTGTGGGCCGATCATCAAGCTTCCGGCGCCAGCCTCGAAGCCATACCAACCATTCGCTTCATCACTCCAGCCAGGACTCGGAGCACCCAGCACCCCACCGTAGAAGTCAGCAAGCTTCTTGGAATCCTGCGAGCCCAACATGATGTTGTTCAGGTTCAACGTCACAGCTCTCCCTCGGTCACGGAACTCGCATCATCGCGCAGTTGGATGGATCTGTCGAGACTGACACGGCGGTCGAGTGGGGGCTCACCAAGTTTGCAACGCAGCACGTTTTGCGCATAATGCGGTGCCTGTACCTTGCATCAAGCCTTGCTCGGAAGCAACAGCACCCATAATCCGGAGCTCTTCGCGAACTTGGGTCAAGACACGAATAGCAACCGACGTTCGTCAACTGGTCGACCAGACCATTGCCAATACTGGCGAGACGCCGGCAGAGACACTTGCTGATGCCGGCTATTTCAGTGATGACAACGTCAAAGCAGCACAAGAACGAGGGACCGACCCACTCATTGCGACAGGCCGTCTGAAACATGATGAAGAGGTTCCGGCGCCACCGCGTGGAGCCCACCCTTCTGATCGGTAGTCATGTCGAGTGATATCACCCTTGTGCATTGTTGTGCAGACATGCTGTTCACAGTGGCACTGTTCGACCCTGGAACGATTGCGACTATTCGTTACCGCTATCGGGGCAACAACATCACGCTCCCTTGTGCGAAACGGCAAGAGTCGGCATAGCCAACGACATGAACTTGTGGAGAGCCCGGTGCCGTGAAATTGGCACGCAAGGGTTCGCAGGGCGGGCCTCAGAAGCACGTCCGCGGAAACGCTGATGGTGCGCTGCGGCTCGACCCAACTGCTCGTGCTCGAAGGTCTCTTTGACGAACTGCAGCTCGTCAATGCGGCTCACGCAACCGGCATGAATCCTCATCACGGAAGACAACGAGGTGAACCAGCAGGTTGCCAAGGCAATTCTCGAGCGGCTCGGATGTAACGTACATTTGCGCCAACAGTGCGCAACGAAACGCCCAGCATCAACGGATGCGATTGTGAACGTTCGCGATGCTTAAGCACGCGCGTGTCCGTTGTCGGCGGCTATTGCGATGACATATTCATCTCCACGACGTCCCATGGCTGTTGACCATTTCGTTACAAGTAGATGAAAGTCTGGGGGTCATATCGAAAACATTTGGAGGCTCTATGACTCGAGAGCAGGCACTCGCACCACCAGAAATATTGAAGCATTCAAGGCTCAATATCGATCTTTCGCAGTACGAGCCCGACACAGCGATCGAGGGGAAACTCAAAGACATCGTTGGTGAGGCGATCATCCCCGTAAGTCGCTGGTTCGACTTGTGGAAGCACGTTCGTGCTTGGTTGCCGTATTGGGACCGTCTGCATTTCAACATGCAGGCGCAACAGCAGACCAACTGGTGTTGGGCGGCAACGTCAACGAGCGTTTCGCACTACTACAACGCTGCCAGCACGTGGACCCAGTGTGCCGTTGCCAACGCGCAAATCGGCCGTACCGACTGTTGTGGAACCGGCGCGAGTGGTCCGTGCAACATCTACGGATACCTCGATGACGCGCTTACGCGCACCGGCAACTTTGATCATCGTGACAACGCCGCAGCGACCTTCCAGCAGATCGACAACGAGATCGATGCGGGCCGCCCGGTAGGCATCCGAACCGCGTGGTCAGGTGG
>JBBSGY010000481.1:0-2426 GCA_038253645.1 Acidimicrobiales bacterium | reverse complement strand
TGCGCGGGTCGGAGGTGAAATCTCTGCGTGAGTCGAAGGTGCAGCTCCGCGAGTCATACGCACGGGTTGAAGACGGCGAAGTCTGGGTTTTTGCAATGCACATCTCCCCGTGGAAGAACGCAAGCAACTGGGACCAATTCGAGCCCGACCGCAAACGAAAACTGTTGTTGAAACTGCGCGAGATCGACGAGCTTGTCCGCAAGACCGAACGCGACTCCTTCACCTTGGTTCCGTTGTCGCTCTACTTCAAAGATGGACTGGCGAAGCTGGAGCTCGCCGTTGCACGTGGCCGTAAATTGCACGACAAGCGCGCCGCCATCGCCGAGCGCGACTCGAACCGCGAAACTCAACGCGAGATGTCACAGGCTCTGCGCCACGGCAAATAGTTGACCAGCTCGCCGCGAATCTTCGGATCATTCGTCGGACAAGGCGTTCAAGCTGCCGGCGTCGTTACTGTGTCGGCCGTTGTAGAACGCGATCTGCACGTTCCCACGGGTACATGGGGATTACTTATCAGCGGCGCGTGGCTCGTCTCACTTCCGTTCCGATTTCTTGCGGGAAGTCTCATTGTACGGTATTCGCGCCACGTACTTGCCGCTGCTTACTTCGTGTCTGCCGTCGCGCTCATCGGCACAGCCAATGCTCCGAACAAAGCAATGGTGTCCTTGGCGCTGGCGTTGTACGCGTCGGCAAACGGAGTGATGAACGTCGGCGTCAACGCAGCGGGTATCCACTACGAGAAGCGCACGAACACGCAGATCCTGGGGAACCTTCACGCCGGGTTTTCATTAGGCGGCGCCGTTTCCACACTTGTTGTCGGCGCGCTATTGAGTCTGGGATGGACCGCAACTTCGCTCTCCTTACTTTTGGCAGGCTTTCTTGCGTTTTGTGTGTTGGCTTTTCGCAATCTCGTTTCCGACGTCGCTGAAGACGTTCCACAGCAAAAACTTGCACTTATAGATCGCGACCTGTTCGCGATTCCGGGATTTATGACGGTTGCGCTCATCGGAGCGATCGCGGCTGCTGCAGAGGCGGGGATGTATTTATGGACGATCATCTACATGCGCGACGAGTTTTCGCTCGAGGGCATCGCGAGTGTCGCAGGAACAGCGGCATTTTTCGCCGCGATGGCGGTCGGACGATTCGGGTTCAATCCCGTTGTGAGACGCCTAGGCCGGTTGCGATCGCTGCAATACTCCGGCGTCCTGATTGCTGCTGCAATGACTGTCGGCCTACTCACCAACTCCGCTGCGTTGGCTGCATTGAGTTTTCTGGTCGTGGGGCTCGGCTGTGCAATCGCTGTGCCGGTGTCGATATCTCTACTGGGGGCGCTTGCACCCGACCGCTCCGCTGCGGTAGCAAGTTTCGGCACCGCGTTGATCAGCATCGCCCTTGTTGCATCACCGTTGATCGTCGGTACTCTTGCCGGACTCATTTCGCTGCGTGTTGCGCTAGGCATGATCGCTGTTTGTGGTGCCTTGTGCGCGCTGCTTTCGTATCGTGTACGAGAACGCGCTGCAGGATGAAGGCCGAATAGCGCTACAACACGGGCGCGAATACTTGCTTGGCCTGCTTTTGATGCGCAAGGACTGCATCAATTGCACCTTTCAGTGCCAAATATGCCCCGTCCGTAGCGGTAGGCCCGCGTTCATATATGACCTCGAAATTCGTCGGCGTCTCGATCGGCGGCAACGAGTCGTGCCGTTGTGGAACGGCGCATTCGCAAAACCATGCACGCACACTCTGAAATTCAATAACCGCGAATGCATTCCGTACATGTCCTGCATACGACTCATCGAACGGCGCTTCGCCAAGGTTGAACTCGCCCCCATCGGCTGCTAGCATCTCGATACCGGGTAGCGGATCGTCGCGAGGCGGCTGCGGTAGAGCCATGGTTATCGGGCCCTGCAGAAGTGTTCCCGGCACCGTCTGCTTTACTTTTTTTTGTTGTTCGAGTTGTTGCTGAACGTCTGGCCCCAAAGGACCGATGCGAGATGCATCGCCGACGACGGTGCGCCGACCTTGACCGGTAATAAGCACAGTCGCCTTGCGGTTCTTTGAACAGAGGTGGGTCATTACGCGATCGAGCATTTTGGTGAGGTTTGGGTCGTCGCCGCGATCAATAAGAGTGACGGTATTGAAGTTGTCGAAAACCGCTTGCTGTTCTGCGTTCGCGGGCTTATTGACCGTGCCGCCAGAGCATTCATCATTTTTGTCTATGACTAGACCGTCGTCGTCGGGCTCGTAGATACCCGCCAAGCCTGCCGTAAAGTTTTTTGGGAATCGCCCGGTCATGCGGACAGCGAGCTGCCCGCCCGTTACCGCGAGTGGGTGGAGAGGCAGCGGCGTATCGTACACGAGGCCACCGGCGGACGGGCCGGCTACCTGCACGTGCCTGATATGGGGCCCCATGGCTTTGCCGAGTT
>JBBSGY010000480.1:0-2432 GCA_038253645.1 Acidimicrobiales bacterium | reverse complement strand
TTCCCGTTAATTATGACAAGCCGTGTGAAGGCGGAATAAGCACACTACAGATGGAAGACTGCGGACAAGCGAGCTGAAGGCCGTAAGCGCGATTCTCGACAAGGTCGAAAGAGCCCGTTCTGAATCGGCGCAGAGCCACAAGGACTTCGTCACGAGCCGCGACACTGCATGCCACGCTGACGCAAGCAAGTACACAGGTGGATCACTTGAGCCGGTTGCATATGTCAAACCCAAGTAGACAAGACCGCCGAAAAGATCAACAAGCTGCAGTCGCCCTATAATGGATCAGCTTTCGAACCTGACGCTACAGAGAAGGGCCGTTGGACGGGGCGTATAACGCGTGTCTCACCCCGCCGGTAGGATTCCAGCATGACCCCGAGGACCAAGTCCCTGCAGCTCACCGACGAGGAAATGGACCAGCGAGTCCGCGAATACCTGGAAGAACGTGAGAACGGCACCCTTACGTCCTTCGACGACGAGGCCGACATGCGCGAGTTTATGCATGACCTGCGCAATCGGCCTTCGTGACTTGGGGCATCGACTACACGGCACGAATGAAATCCGATCTCGTCGGCATCAAACCTGAAGTCAACGACGCGCTCACCGAGCTAATTGCGAACTGGAAACGCGACGGTCCTACATGTTCAGGAAGTCGAGCATTCGGCTCGATGAAGATCTTCGAGGAGTAGATTGAGGACCAATATCTGATCGCGTACATTGTTGACAGCGAACGTCGGCGCTTTGCGCTTCTGCGGCTACGGGAAAGCCGCTGGGCATAAAACCCTAAGTTGCGCCGATTTTCATGACGTGACCTGGTTGGCGGCTGATTGCAGCAACGCTCACACAACTTTCGGCGTGTTGACGGCTGGAAAGAACGCTGGAACTAATCGCCTCTTATCTGCACGTGTACGGCGTTCAATCGATCAGCATCGGCGGAAGTTGCTTGCTTCGATTTGTCATTGCGTTCGTTTTGTCATATGTTTCGTTCGTTATGTTGAACGTGCCGCAGAATCACTTTGATCTCCAAGATGGAAACTGCTTCGGTGTCGAAACCGAATTGTCCACCGTCGGCCACGCCCGCGTGCAGTTCACTCCGCCATCGGACACGATCGCCGAACTCTCGTCAAGATGAAGGGCCGCAGAGTGCGAGTTGCCTATGAAGCAACTCACCGAGAAGAGACGGCAAAGTGAGCGCGCGAATTCCCAACACTTCGTCAACCAACACAGCCGCGTCGATCGCCGCACATGTTCGACTGCGGCGCCGCCAACGAGGTCTGAGCGCTGCAGAAGTCGCGCGTCTTGCGGGGCTGAGCAAAGCAACGATGTCGGCAGTAGAAGCAGGCAACGGAAACCCAACGGTTGAGACCCTGGATGCGATCGCCATCGCGCTCCGGATTCCTCTCACGGATCTTCTTTCAACGGAATACTCCATCGAATCGACGATTCAACATCGCGAACCCTATGACCCGAGCGCCCCGTCACAGCAATTGCTGCATCGTTTGGGAGCGGGACGGACGATTGAAGTATGGCATCTCACGCTGCCGCCCAACTCGACTCTCGATGGCGTGCCCCACTCCCCCGGAACGGTCGAACACATTCTCGTGAACTCCGGTTCGTTCCACGCCGGCCAAACGTCAGAGCCGCAAGCGTTGAGTACTGGCGACTTCTTTCTGTTCTTGGCAGACAGACCACACCGATACGTCACCGCAGACAAGTCGGTTGACGCAACAGTGATCATGGCCTCGCCACTTTCGGTGTGACAATTACCTCCCCTGATACGGTGCGCGCCGCACCCGGACAACCAATACCTCGATCATTCGTCGGCGACTTCTCTATCCTGCTTGTCGCAACCATTTGGGGATCCAGCTACTTGGCAATGCAGATTGTCGGAGCGACCATATCGCCACCTGCTTTCTTGGCCTTGCGCTTTGCATGTGCTCTTCCACTAGTTGCGTTTGCGGCCCGAAAGTCCATTGCTTCGATCTCCAGCAACGAGATGAAGGTCGGTGCAGTATTCGGCTTTCTTCTATTTGCAATTTTGTTTCTCGAAACAACGGGTGTGAAATACACGTCAGCTGCAAATGCCGGGTTTCTCATCACGCTTTCGGTGTTGCTTGTTCCAGCGTTCGAGCGCGTAATTTGCAGAGTTATCCAGCCACGACTCGTGTATGCGGCCGCCGCACTTGGTTGCATGGGTTGCGCAATGCTCTCTTTGTCGAATGGCTTTTCGCCGAGGTCGGGAGACCTGATAATCATTGCAGCCGCATTGATTCGCGCCTTGCACATAACGCTCCTCGGGCGACGCTCTCACGTTATGTCGTCGACTTTGAACGTGACGTTCATTCAGTTATCGGTAGTGCTCCTGCTGTCGACAGTTATCGCGTTCGCGACAGGCCATTCCCCGTTCAACGCTGCAACGGTTGCGGGAATGC
>JBBSGY010000479.1:0-2432 GCA_038253645.1 Acidimicrobiales bacterium | reverse complement strand
GTTCGAAGCAGCGCTCTCTAACATCGTCGGCAGCGCGTTTGTGATGCTGGAACAGCTCGAGTTCTTGATACGGCGAATGCGCCTACCCGGTGTAGAAATCGGCGTTGTTTTATCCGGGGTGAACATCGGAGCTTTCCCTTTCGGGGGTTACGAGGTCTTCGACGACAATGTCGTCGCACTCGATCTGCTGACCTCCACAGATGTCATCCGCTCCCGTTCGGAAGTCGATGTCTACGTGAATCATTTCTCCAAAGTATGCGACGCTGCCCGGTGGGGAGATGACGCAGTGCCGATCTTTGAACGGGCAGTGGATGCCTTGCGTGTGATCGACCTTGCGGACGACGCTGAAACCGCAAAGCCGTTCACTTCCGGCATATCGTAGGGCGCAATGATCAAGGCCCTGGAGTTTGAACGAGCACAAGTAGATCTTGCGGCGACTCTCAGGCAACTCAGAATCGCGGCAAACCTCACTGGCGAAGAACTTGGACGTCGCGTAAACATCAGCCAATCAAAGCTCAGCAAGATTGAACGATGCCGGGTGGTGCCTTCCATTGACGACGTGCGCGTTGTTGCCAGTGCTCTTGGCGCATCAGGTTCCATCCTTGAACATCTCATGCAACTCGCGCAATCGCTCCAGGAGAACGCTGTAAGTTCAGTCGCCGCGGCGTTTCGATGTGCCCGCCAAGATCGTTATTTGATGCTCGAAGGCGAAGCAAGCGTGTACCGTTCCGCCGAGACTTACGTACCGGGCCTGCTCCAAACGCCCGAATACACACGTCATGTGCTTACAGCATTTGAGTTCGCTGCAGTTCAGATTGTTGAGCTCGAAGACATCGTTGTCGCTCGCCAGCGTCGGCAAGCGATTCTCGTCGATTTACGACGGTCTTTTCGTTTCTTGATTTCCGAGCGGGCAGTCGCAATGCCCGTCGTTCCGGCTGACACGATGGCCGCACAGTTGGACCGCATATTGAACGTCGCCCACCAAGACAATGTAGAGATCGCAGTTTTGCCTTTGGGCGTCGTGAGTCCCATTGCGTATTTCTTTGGTGGGTCTTTCGTGATTTTGGACAGCGATCTCGTCATCGAGGAAACACTCTGTGCCGATTTGGAGATTCGCCAACCCGAGTCGGTCGCTACATACGAAGATCATTTCAATGCGTCGATGTCAATTGCCATCACAGGTAACGAGGCTCTGAACATCCTGCGTAATTACCGCGACGACCGATCAATCGACCTCCGCTGGCATCGCCCCGCCGAAAAAGTTCCGCAATAGGTCTCTGGGTACGATCACCACAGCTTCGCCGTCCGGTAAATCTGTGTGAGCCGTGACGTATCCCTGAACAGCAACGTTCCCGTCATCACCGTCTATCTCGTACACGGTCGGGCAGCCCCCGCTGCCACATTCCGATAGGGGTTTACGAAGCGTTGGAAGGTAAATTGATCTGTCGGGTCTAACCATGCTGACAAATGAAATCGTTGAGAAGAACTCTGATCCAACGATTCCATCACGCTCGGCGACGGAATTTATTCCTTCTGTTTATTCGGTCTCTGTTTCTGCAACGTGACACCGATGATCGATGGCATGCTGAAGGGCTTTGGGTTGTTTTCTTGTTCTTCCCTCAGGCTTTCGTTAGCTTGCAATATCTTCTCCGCGATTTCGGGCACGCCCTTTGCGATTTTGGCCATAAGCGATTCACCCGCCATCAGCATTGATCGATAGGAGTCGCCTGCCGGAGCATCAAACCGCTTCACAGAGATGGAAGCGCCATCGCCGGCGGCGGCGGTGGCCTCTTGCACGATGAAGTCTTCGTACAGCGCCACAAAAGGAATGTTCGGGTGCGCACCTATTTGCAGAACTGCTTCTTTGAACTGCTCGACCGCTGGGGTTCCGCCCACCGAACTACCTATGTAGTCCATCAACACGACTGTGTCATTGCTGACACGCACGAGTTCACGAATCGCTTCGATGCGCTGCTGCGCGTTTGCAAGGTGAGGTAGAACAAAACGTGCGTGAGCTATGTCGAACGAGTGGTCATCGTACGGGATCTCGTTTATCTTGCCGACCTGAGCGTCATGTCCGTGTTGCCGCTGTGCGGCTACTGCGTCGGGAGATACATCGAGAGCGACATAAGAGCCACCCCCGGCCGTCACTCCTTCGCCAAGGAGGGTGCTCGGTCCCGCGCCTACGTCGAGCAGCGTTCGGCCGGTTAAATCTCCGATGAGATCCAGAGAACACTCAGTGGGAAACGACAATGCCTTGAGTCTTGCCCATTCGGCATCGCTCGCGTCACCCTGCTCATAGATGTTGCCCGAAGCTGTTGAATCACTCATGGCGCGCCAGTGTAGGACAACGCTTTATTCCATGGCCGGCCAGTGTGCTGGAGGTCCCGCATTTCGGCAAGCTGATCGCCGGAGAACTGTGTGCGCAAAGG
>JBBSGY010000478.1:0-2436 GCA_038253645.1 Acidimicrobiales bacterium | reverse complement strand
GTACGGGCGGCGAAATGCGAACCGGTCGGATTACCTGCGTGCTCGGTTAGAAACGGCACCATCGCCTCGAACGCGGATGGCCGCAGGGGCGTCGTCGCAGCATGGTCGAGGTATGCAGTCACCTGGACAGGTTAGGCCCTCCGTACGAATTGAGGTTCAGCTTTAGCACGTCCCCCTTTCAATCCTTCCGACCTACAGCCCCGAAATGCCCGCTTCTACGGGAAATACGGCAGTTAGTCGTACTCAAAGGGACTTCAAAGTGGCCGACCATTCGCCACGGTCCAACTGTCAGAAGGCTGTAACCGCCTAGAGCGTGGGTGGTGGGGCAAACCGGCGTTGGTATGCGGTTGCCAGGCAGAGTAAATAGCCCTCTGCGGTGAGCCATTCCGGCGGGCGGGTACGAATCCGCTTCAAGAAGCGCGAGCCCAGGCTGTTTGCGAGCGCGAGCCGGGCGTGTTTGTCAAGTGACTCCGCGCGCAATAAAAACGCGCGAATCGTTACATATTCGGCAGACGTCAACATCGAAACGTCGAGCGTCGATGCAAACTCCTCTGCGCCCTCAGGCGCATGAAAGATGATCGCACGTGGCGGGCTCTGCGCTGATCGCTCGCGCAACACGATCGTGCCGGCTGCAAAGTCGCCGACACGCTTGCCGCCGCTGCTGGTGAAAATCGCGACCGCAGCTGCGAAACCGAATGTCGAAAAGATCTCGAACAGGCCCACCGCAGAACGAATTGCCGCATGACGGAAACTCACCGGCGCGCCCTCGGTGGTGACTACACGCAAGCCGAGTGCCGCCTTGCCCGGGGTGCGGCCGTTCCACGTCGACTCGAAGATCACCGGGTACAAAACGACCAGGCCGAAGGTGAGGAACGTCATGATCGTCACAGCAAGCCACGTCGGTAGCGGGCTGTAGGTGAGTTGCACGATTGTCCCAACGGTAAGGGCAAGGCTATAGGCGGTTCCCCAGATTGCAAGATCGAGCGCAGCGGCAGCAATCCGCGAGCCGACGTTTGCGGCGCGGAATTGGAGCACGACGGCCTCGGGAGTCACAACTCCGGGTTGGGACATCTGTGTCACCTCTACCTCTCTTTTCATCTCGCCGAATGCTGCCTGCGGCAGATTGTCCTGGCATCTACGGTTCTGGATATGGATCTGGACCGTTACCTTGCCATCCACAGGCCGGCATGGGAACGCCTTGCTCAACTCAACCTAAACGGTCGCCGAAGGGCTCGGCGCCTTCGTGACGAAGAAATCGACGAGCTCGTCAGTCTCTACCGCCGCACTTCGAGCAACCTGTCCTACGTCCGCACGTATTACGGCGACCCGGCCCTCATTGCGCACCTCTCGCGATTGGTCGCATCGTCCGGCTCGATCATCTACGGAACACGCCCGCGCACCTGGCGAAATTTCGCACGATTCTTCACAACAACCTTCCCGGCCGCGGTATGGCATTCGCGGCGAGCACTCGCATTCAGTTTCGCGCTGTTCTTCGTTCCTGCGATCGTTTCAGGCGTGTGGATTGCAAATTCGCCGAGTGTCGTAAATGCCGCGGCGCCCCCTGCCCTTCGCGACGCATACATCAACCACAACTTCGAGGACTACTACGACTCACAACACGCGAGTGAGTTCTCGTCACATGTGTTCACCAACAACGTCCGCGTCGCTATCCTTGCGTTCGGTTCCGGAATCGCATTCGGCCTTCCGACTGTTTATCTGTTGATCACAAACGGCGTCGGGCTGGGTTTCGCAGCCGGAATGTTTGCCAATGCCGGGCAGAACGCAAAGTTCTACGGACTAATCGCGCCGCACGGTCTACTTGAAATCACGTCGGTTATCGTCGCAGGCGCAGCGGGCCTGCGCCTTGGTTGGGCATTGATCGTGCCGGGCGACAAGTCACGCAGCGCGTCCATTTCCGCCGAAGGTAAGCGCACGATTGTGATCGTGTTCGGTCTTGTCCCCGCTTTCGGCGTAGCCGGCTTCATCGAAGGCTTCGTCACCGGTCAGCCTTGGCCCACCTTTGTTCGCGTCGGCCTCGGCGTTCTTGTCGAAGTCGCGTTCATCACGTACATCGTCACGCGCGGCAAGATAGCGGCAGCGCGAGGTTTTACAGGACGAATGGGTGAAGGTGAGGCGAGCGGCTGGTTCGGCCCGTCAGCCGACTCCGTCGCGTTGCCGTTACGGAACCGGTAGCAATTTCACTCTTCGAGACTTAGCCATTCTTCTTCAAACGCCTATGCAGCGCTGTACTCGGTCACGCTTCCACACGTCACCCAAGTCGTCGACCGGTTCCATGCGATTCAGCTCGCGAACCGATCACTGGATGACGTTCGCCGGCGAGTACAGGTCGAACAGCTCGGCCATCGGGGAAGAAAACACGACCCGCTGTGTCGCATTCGCAGAACCTTGCTCACTGGTGAAGAACGCCTTAGCGCG
>JBBSGY010000477.1:0-2443 GCA_038253645.1 Acidimicrobiales bacterium | reverse complement strand
GCATCAAGTCGCCTGGTTGCTGTTGAAGATTGAGAGCCGTGAGCGTGGAACGGAAGTCGTAAACACGACCATTGCCTCCGCCACGCTGTTCGTCGTACAGGGCGCCTGACAAACTTGCGACGAGGACCGCAATTGCAACACCAGTCGCGACCTTGCGCTTCGTACCGACCGTGATCGCGCGCGCCAGCAACAATGCAATCGCCGGCACCGCCCCTGCGAAGTAACGCAGCTCGAAAACGTCGTTGCGCTTGAGGCCGATCACGAAGAGAATCGCCAGCGGAATAGCAATCAATGTTCCGAGCAGTATTGACGATCGCGAGCGCCCGCGACCTAACGAAAGCAAGGCCGCAAGCATTCCGAGTGGCCAGAGCGCGTTGATCTTGGTCATCGCCGATTCGGAGTGATAGCCGAGCATGGCCGATGCAATATTGGAGATAGCAGTGTAAATCGGTGCGCCAGTCGAAACGGTGCCGTTTGCCTGGACCGTAACCGTGTCGCGCGTTCCATAGTTGTGGATCTGCGTAAGCGGAATCGTGGCCAGAGGCGCCACAAGTAAGACGATCGCGAAAGCCGAGCGAAGCCAATTTGCGAATAGCTTGCGACCACCAGGAGTGCCGCGTTGCTGAATAATCAGCACAACGAATGCAAGTTGTTGGACCGCTATGTGCAATGCAGAGAAGTAATGCGTCCACACAAGTGCGGCTGTTGCGAGCGTGTAAGCCGCCCACGCTTGCCAATTTCCGTTTCGCACGCAACGCACTTGCGCCCAAATTGCAACCGCCGCAAACAGCATGAACATGGGGTACATGCGCGCTTCTTGTGAATACCAGATTGCTGAAGGGAGCAGTGTGCCGATGATTGCAGCAATCAGTCCGGTACGGCGATCGAACAACTCCCGACCGAGACCATAGAGCACCGGAATAAGGGCTGTTCCGAACATGAGCGACGGAATCCTGACGGCAAACTCGCTAACGCCGAACAGGCGGACGTCGCCCCAGAGGACAATCTGAAACAGCGGCGGGTGCACGTCTGACGTGCGCATATACGAGAGCATGCGGCCGAAGTCCATTTTTGCCTGTGCTACAGAAGTCGCCTCATCGAGCCAAAGACCGCGAGTCATCCAAACACGAAGCGCCGCTCCGATAGCGATCAAGCAAAGCACGAAGAACATGTCGCGGTTTTCCGACACATACGCCTCGGCGCGAGCGATCACATTTATCTCGCGCGGTTGCGCGGCAGTGGACGTAGGGAAAGTTGTGGCACTCATTTATCGCCAAGGGTTGGGATAGAGCGGGAGCGGGTTGTTCGCCGACTGAGATGTGTCTTCGCCTTTGGAAATAAGTAAACGCACGAGATCGATAGAGGCTTTAGCTCGGTCAATAATCTGCGGAACGACACAGCTGCCGACCTGCCCACGCTCGAGCGTTTTCAAAAGCAGCGTGGAAACATTTTCGGGCGTTTCTTCCGGTGAAACGACAGGCACGTCGAGCGTTGCACCCAGCTGTTTCATTGCCCGGCCTCCGAACACCACAGTACTTGTGCCCGCAGATGCCGCTGCCATGACGGCGTGATAACGAAGCGCGAATACGGCACGGCTTGTCGAATAGAAGTCACGGGCGTCACGCAGAGTTTCGGGAGGCTCGATTACTGAGACGTTGTTGCCAATGCGATCCGCAATCACCTCCGCGAAGGGCCCTGACGGATGATTGTGCTTGCGCCATGGCTGCAACACGACCTCGAAGCCGGATGCCGCTACCGGCGCCAGCACGCGAGCAAGTTGAGTCACATCGGCGTGCCCGTCATGATCATCGAGCGCAACCACCAACCTGTCTTTCTGGTCGGGGGCTGCGAACAATTCCCCGAGTTCTACCCAGGCAGGATCTGCTCCGATACGGAGTGGTGGGTCAACGCCGGCGGCCACGAGCGCATCGGCTGAGAGTTCGTCGCGAAGAATTGTGAGATCTGCATTGTGAACCGCTGTTCGAGTGAGCCAACGAGATATGGAGCCATGCGAGCGTTCCGCGCCGGCGCCGACGAACGCAACAATCTGACCACGCAATTTCGCGCGCGACGCAAGGTAAGCGAGCTGCAATGAAGACGCTGGGTCTATGGCAAACGTCGGGGCGAGAACGATTATCGCTTCGACATCGGTTATCGACCGGCTGATGCGCTTGCGATCACGAACATCGATAACCGAGCGTGCCTGAGCGCCGGTTGCCGGACCCGCTATGACATCTGGTGTGCCGGGCATTGCGTTAATCAATGCCGACACAGTCGCGTCACTGCCGGCATCGCGCTCTCGAAATGGGCCGACAACCGCGAACGACTTTCCCGCCGGCGGTTCCGTCGTAGTCGAGACATCAATTACTGCGAGGTCACTCATTTCGGGATCACCGGAAGATCAGGAAGTTTGATGTTTGGTTCGGTCTTCTTGTCGAGCTCG
>JBBSGY010000476.1:0-2470 GCA_038253645.1 Acidimicrobiales bacterium | reverse complement strand
GGGAAGCGTCTTGACGGTGGAAGACGCAACTCTTCGTGGCGTAGACACTGTGATCACCACCGGATCGAGTTTCCAAGGAATTTCAGACCCGACGTCGGTTGCAGCGACTTCGACAACAACGACAACCGCTGCACCATCGAAGCCACAACCATCCGCCGCCCCCGATCAATCCGGCTGTTAAAGAGGAGTAATCATGAAAGCCTTGATACTTGCCGGAGGTGCGGGAACGCGGTTGCGGCCGATCACTCACACTTCATCGAAGCAACTCGTGCCGATCGCCAACAAGCCGATCTTGTTCTACGCGCTCGAGCACATGACCGAGGCAGGCATCACCGAGGTCGGCATCATCGTCGGTGACACATGGCCTGAGATCGAGACTGCCGTTGGTGATGGCTCGCAGTTCGGCGTGAAGGTCACGTATATTCCCCAGGAGGCGCCGCTCGGTCTTGCTCACTGCGTGTTGGTCGCGCGCGAGTACCTCGGCGACGACGACTTCGTGATGTACCTCGGCGACAACTTGTTACGTCACGGGATAGCGTCATTCGTCAAGCGTTTTCAGGCCGATGGCGAGGGCGCGGCTGCGCAGATCCTCCTTGCGCACGTGAGCGACCCGCATCGGTATGGCATTGCGGAGCTCGATGAAAACGGCACCGTTATGCATTTGATCGAAAAACCTGCCGACCCACCGTCAGACCTCGCGCTTGTCGGCGTCTACATGTTCACTGCGGCAATCCACGAAGCGGTTCGCGCGATCGAACCGTCCGCACGTGGCGAACTCGAGATCACCGACGCAATTCAGTGGCTTATCGACAGGGGTAGGCAGGTTCGCAGTGAAGTCGTCGAGGGCTATTGGAAAGATCTCGGTGAGCTCGACGCGTTGCTCGACGGCAACAGCCTGATGCTCGAATCGGTTGATTACGAGGTTCTCGGCACCGTCGATTCGGATTCTCGCGTCGACTCGCGCGTGCGAGTCGAAGCCGGAGTCTCGATTGTGCGTTCCGAGGTTCGTGGTCCTGCGATCATCGGAGCCGGCACAAGGATTGTCGACAGCTTCATCGGACCTTTCACTTCAATCGGGTCGCATTGCGAAATTACCGAGTCCGAAATTGAACATTCGATGCTGCTGCAAGGCGCTCGCGTAACCGGTATGAGTCGCGTGACCGATTCCCTTATCGGTCGTGACGCTCAAGTGCTGCGTAGTAACCGCCGCCCGAAGGCAAGTCGCCTGATGATCGGGGACCACTCCCAAGTCGACTTTTCGTAGCATCTCGGACATCTAATGGTCTGGGGGCCTGGCGAGTCCCCATGAACGGGCGTGTCCCCATGAAGTCGTCAAGCCAATTTTCGCCCTTTCTCACATGTCCTTGGCAACGGAATCTCGAACGGCCTCCGAGCGAAGTGCTCGTGTAACACTCAGCACCTCAGTCGCCGTCTGCTCGGGTACCCGGTCTTCGGTAAAGATCACGTGGTTTGCTAGAAGGCCGTTCGACGGGTGGCGGACGAAATGCGCGTTGAAGTCCCAGTCGTCTTCGGTGGCTATTTGCGTTCGTTCGGCAAGGATGCGGATACTTAGTTCTGGATCGGCCGACGGCAGTAACAGCACGACGTTGGAGAACGGTCCGAGCGCCCTTTGAGCACGAGTCAACAGCGCCGGGTCTTCATAGACCGAGTGACCCGCACCGAGATGGAGGACACAGTTTCGTTGGTCCTGTAACAGCCGTTCCAACGCGTGGATCTCGAACGGTTTCCAGTATTCGTACTTGGCCCGAAATCCACCTTGTTTCAGCCTGCGATCTGCTTCCTGTGATGAGTAGCCAAGCTCCGCGTAGTAGCTCCAGCGCAGATCGTCCATAGCGACCGTTGGCACGCCCAGTCTTTGAGCACATAGTTTGCCGACGGTTGACTTGCCTGCTCCAACAGGGCCGATCAGCACGATCTCGTCGCGAGTGGAAGTCATCATGCTGCCTCGTCGACTGCCTGCGCTATTGAATCCACGTAAGGCTCGCCGGTTCGCAACATCGCCAAGATCACGTCACAACTTCGACGTGCAAGGCAGATCACCGCAGCGTCGTGGCGCTTGCCCTCTGATCGCTTGCGGTCATAGAACGCCTTTGACTCGCCGGTGCGGATGGCTGCGAACGCAGGGAGGAACAATGCGTTCTTCAAACGGTGATTGTCGCGTCTAGATCGGCTGACGCTCTTGAGTGAGCTGCCAGATTGGCAAAGCACTGGGGCGACGCCCGCATAACTTGCGAGCTTCTCGCCGGATGAGAACCGGGAACTGTCACCGATCTCCGCCACGATTCGTGCGCCGGTTCTCGTCCCGATTTCCGGAAGGCTCACCAGGATCGGCCCCAAAGGGTGGGCAAGGAATACCTCTTCGATCTCTCTGGTAAGTGTTTCTCGACGCTCGTACAATCTGTCGAGCTCGGCGGTGACGCGAGCGAATGTTGCTTCAGTCGGAACCATC
>JBBSGY010000475.1:0-2489 GCA_038253645.1 Acidimicrobiales bacterium | reverse complement strand
CCTGACCGTCACACCGGAACGACTACCGGCGGCTCAGTCGTCACCTATAAGCGTGACGCCCTGGACAGGGTCATCGAGCGAGACGTCTCGGCGGTTCCGAACTTCCGTTCGTCCGCTGCGGCGAACAACGGGACTACAGGCTCGACATCGGTCACTGTCAACAAGCCCACTGGCACCCAGGCCAATGACGTTCTGCTGGCGCACATTGCAGTCGGTGCCGGCTCATCGGCAACGATCACAGCACCAAGTGGCTGGACCCAGGTCTCGAACAGGTCATATAACGACAGCGTTCGAGGTGCTGTCTTCTGGCACGTTGCCACGGCAGGAGATCCGTCGAGCTTCACCTTCAGTCTCAGTGCGTCGAAGAAAGCCGCAGCGAGTGTCCTTGCCTACTCCGGAGTGAACACGACGAGCCCAGTCGATCAGTGGTCATCGAACAACGACACCGCGGCCTGGCAGGACCACACCACCTACGGCGTCACCACAACAGCTGCCAATGAAGTCGCAGTCGATTTCTTTGCGCTCAATGCATGCACGACGGCAACGGGAGATATCGGAACCACGGAACGCTCGAACAACTGCGCAACAGGAGCAGGTGTGCAGTCAGAAGTATCCGATCAAGCATTTGCCGGCGCAGGCGCTACCGGCGATCACTACCCGTGGTCCTCGGCATCAGCGATCTCTGTCACTCAGATGATTGCGTTGAGCCCAGCGAACTCGGCAGTGAGATACAGCTACGCGGATGGCAGTGACTCGGCAGCGAGAACGACAGACACGTCAGGAAACGTCATCGACAAGCCGGCGTCTCTTCTCGGTGGAGTACAGCGAACAGTTCACTACGGAGTCTCGACAGGCTTCACCATGCAGTACCCGAACATCCACGGCGACGTGATGGCAGAAGCTGATCAGAATGGCAACAAAATCGGCAACACCCTTACCTACGATCCGTTCGGTCAACCACTGGACGTGTCCAATACAGCGAAGAACCTCGCTGGCAACTTCGACTACGGCTGGCTTGGCACGAAGTTCAAAGGCACAGAACACGAAGGCTCGCTCAACACGATCGAAATGGGCGCACGACAATTCGTGCCGGGACTGGGGAGGTTCCTGTCGGTCGATCCCGTCGAGGGTGGTTCGGCGAATGACTACGACTACGTGGATGGGGATCCAATTAACTCGGTCGACCTCGCCGGTGAGGCCCACAGACCGAAGAAGCAAAGCACCGGAAGAGCTGGTAAGGGACGTCACCAGAAGGGAACTGCCCGCAACAAGCGTGACCGGCGCGGCGAAAAGGGAGACCAGAGGCGCCCGTATCGAAACGGCAAAACCACCGGCCAATCCAACATTGTTGCCACGCCGGCACCTTCGTCGCCAGGTCCCGTAGTCGGCTCTCAGCCGATTGGGCAGAATGATCAAGGCGGTGTGAACGATGATCCTTGGGTCTCCTGGGGGATCGCCGGGGTAGGAGGTGCCCTGATCGTTGGGGGTGGTTACGCCCTAGGTGCAGCAGCCGAGGCGACCGCTGGTGCGGTCGCGGGTGCCCGAGTTGCGGGAAGAGGAATAAGCTCCGCCATTAGATGGGCGTTTTAGATGAACCGTGAATGCCCGCACCGAGTTCACGACTGAATGGACTGCATATGAGTGACGATCGAAAACCGATTCAAGAAGTGCTTCCCGGAATGTCGCTTCATCCCTTGGGCCCCTCAGAAACAGCGATTGAAGCATTCGTTCTGATTAAAGTTCGAGCCGCAGATGGTGAGGACACATGGAGTTTCCGGACGTCCAATGCACTGAACCGGCAAGAGCTTCTCGGCGCGTTGATTATTCAGGCGAAAGTTCTAGAACGGGACCTCGTCGACGAGTGGGTGCTGGACGATGAGGACCAAGGCGAGAGCTGAGCGTCCCCTGAATAGTTCCGATTTGCCTGCGAAATCGACTGCGACCAGTGCGGTTCAAGCTTTGCGGTCAACGTTCCCAAATCGCCAGTGAGAATGATCCATGTCCTGTGTTGCCACGTGGCCATTTTGAGCTAGCTCGTCTCCGCGAGAAGCCGATCGATCGCTGCTGATTGACATAAGCGGGAGTTGCTGATTCACTCGCATGTCCGGCGCGAGATCAGCAACGATGTCGTGCATAGATGCTGGCGCTCTTCGTGATGGTAATGCGCATACCGTGTCATCAAAAGTGTTCAGCGCGACGGCACGTGTTGGGGTTGGCTGCACGACCGGACCGTTGCAACAGACATTACTTGTGCGCATCCATCTGCAAATTTGACAACTACAGAAGATGACATCGAAGTTCCGTATTCACAACCACAGACAACAGTTCTGCCACGTCGAACTTCCTACTTACGAGATACTGCTTTGCTGCCAAGGCTTGACTTACGGACTGACACGATTGGCAAATCTCACCTCTGAGACGTAAATAACCCTCAAACCGTAAACCGATGCGCGCCAAAACAGACGAGGTAACAATCTCGCCTTACAACT
>JBBSGY010000474.1:0-2499 GCA_038253645.1 Acidimicrobiales bacterium | reverse complement strand
ATCGGCACTCCCGCCCGACCGCCAAAAACCTACAGCCCCGGCCCAGGACGGCCAAAGGGCAGCAAATCCGGCCCTCGACCACGTCATCCAGCGATCAAGAAGTCACGCTCGGAAGTCGTTGAGGTTTAATTGCAAGCTGAGTAGTCGTCGTAAAAGAGGTGTTTCAGGTGACTCTTCACTGCACGTTTCTATCCGAGAGTGTGGCAGGTGTGGACGAAGCCACATCCGTCAGTATTGTCGCAATTGTCCGGTTATCTCGCCGACGTGGCATCAGTCGTTAGTGGATATTGCGATCGTGACAATTGCGTACGGTCTGTTCACTTGCTGCACTTGTTGCAATGACTCAATCTCGACTTCAAAGATCGATTGGAGACGAGATGCCCGACCAAGCGCCAGTGGCGATGAAGCCCGGATGGCGAACGACCGAATTCTACGTAACCGTCTTTGCGGCGATGTCACCGCTATTGACGGCGGTATTTCATCGTGAGTTCAGCGGAGCGCAGGTGCAGTCTTGGGCGACCGTCGCAGCCGCCGTAGCGTCGGCGGCCTACGCGATCTCACGTGCGCACAGCAAACAAGAGATTGCGAAAATGAACACGGCTGTCGCGGTCGCGAACACGGTGACACCGCCTGCATCGGCCACATCAGCTGCGCAGACGGCGAATATACCTATCGACATGCTTGCTCATATTCTCATCCGGCTGGATGAGATCTCCGTGACCCAACGGCGTCCTGAACGCGAGCGCGCAGCAGCCGACACGAACTAACACAGGTGAAAAATGCCCGAAATTGAACATGTTGTTGTTCTTGCTCTTGAAAACCGCTCTTTTGATCACATGCTCGGCTATTTGGACCACCCGAGCGCCGAGTTCGATGGACTTGCGCGCGGCGGGCCTTACCAAAATCTAAATTGGGACGGCACTGAAAAAATTGAGGTGTCCGCAAACGCGAAATATGTAATGCCTGTCGATCCTGATCACGCGCATGACGCGGTGATGGAGCAAATATCACTGGACGAAAATGGCAAGCCGACAATGGAAGGTTTCGTCACCTCGTATGAGCGCAAAGGCCGCGGACTCTCGAACCCCCGTCTTGGAGGCGTTTTCGCACCTTTGATCAAGGGGTTCGAGAGTCGCAAAAAAAAGAAGGCTTCGATCGAAGGTCGCGGACCCGTGATCATGGAGTCTCACGACTCATCGAACATTCCCGTACTCTCGACACTCGCGAAGGAATTCGCGGTTTGTCAGCGCTGGTTTTGCTCAGTTCCCGGCGAGACATGGCCGAATCGCAACTTCATGCACGCCGCGACGTCCGACGGCGAGACAAATATCTATCCGCGCTTCTATCGCAACCACACGATCTTCGAACAACTCGAAGAGGCGGGCGCCGACTGGCGTATCTACTATGACGACACTCCGCAAATCTGGGCGTTTCGCGAGCTCTGGGATCCTGAAAAGCGGCGCGCAAAATGGTTTCACAGCTCTCACTTTTCCGAACATGTGCGCGATGGCAATTTGCCTGAATATACGTTCATTGAGCCGAATCACCGCCCGCCATACCATTTGGTGGACGAGGGCCCGACGGTCGAGAAAGGCGATGCAAGTAACAATCAACACCCCGGTAACAACATTGTCAGCAATGCGGCTTATGACGACTTTCACACCGACGAGCCTGTTGACTTCGTTCGTGCCGAAGCGCTCATCGCAAATGTCTATGAAAGCCTTCGTGCCAACCCACAACTGTTCGAAAAGACGTTGCTATTGATCACTTACGATGAACATGGCGGTTGTTATGACCACGTCGCGCCGCCTACTAACGTGCCCAACCCGGGCAAGCGCCCAAGTGCTTTTTCACGAAGTATGAAGTGGTTCTTTCATCACGAATCGAAACATTTCGATTTCCAGATGCTTGGGCTTCGGGTGCCAACGGTGCTCGTTTCTCCCTTGATCGAACGCAACACCGTGAATTCGACGGTTTTTGACCATTCGGCGATTCCGGCGACTGTGCGCAAACTGTTTGCTCCGAAGTCGAAGCCATTGACCGCACGCGATGCTTGGTCACAAACCTTCGAAGCAATTGCGCAGCGCAACGCTGCACGAACAGACTTGCCAGACCTCTCGCAATATGTCGCGGCAGTGCACGCACCATCGCGAGACGAAGTTGAGGAGCAGATGGCATCGGAAGGTGATGGCACACACATGCCGGAGTACTATGGCGAGTTGGTTCAGCTGTCGGACAAGGTGTCGCGTGTCTTGCGGCGCAAGGGTGTGACGGACGCGCCGGTTCTTCCAATCGGCCCGAAGCGACAGCGCGCGCACAAGACGACCACCGCATTTCGCGCATCGGCACACGCACTCCGCGAACAGTCGAATCCGTAGCGCCGCAAACCGTCGCTGAATTTGAGTCAATCGACCCAGCACTATCGGCCGTTTTGGTGATTAGCAGAACATATGTTCGCTATACTGCTTTGTCATGCAGTGCAGTTCCGAAGTTCGCAGT
>JBBSGY010000473.1:0-2500 GCA_038253645.1 Acidimicrobiales bacterium | reverse complement strand
GTGCAGTGCGCTGGCTTGCAGACTGTTTGAATCGTCAACGAGTTGTTGAATGCTTCGAGCGAGGTCACAAACATCACCCGACACCCACGCGATCAAGTCACGACGAGACTTCTCAAGAGTTTGGGCCCGTGTCTGCTCGACCCGAAGGCGTTGTGCGGTGTTGCGCAGTTCGATCTCCAACAGAGCCAGTTCGCCGGGATGTTCGAGGTCGAGTGTGGTTGATTCAAGAGTTCCAATCTCACGCGTCGTTGCAATCAGTCGTGCAGCCGAAAGATGCATTCGCCACCCGAGCCCGAGTGCGCCTACCAGTGACGTAACAGCCGATGCCACGAGAACGACTGCGAGGACGGCGAAATCGTGATCGCTCAAGAACATTGCTTGCGCAACACCCCATGAACCCAGCAACGCACTTGCGAGCACCGAGATTGACAACAGCGCCGACTGTGTTGCGATCGATCGACGTCTGGCGATGTGGAGGACGACGCCACCGGTGATGCTGACCAGCGCCGATGCCCCGGCGGTGATCCCCACGATCGACCAAGTCTCCCTTTCCGGCATCCCGGCGAGCAGTGCCACGCCGGCGATGGCGACGGCGCTCAGCACGACGGCCGGCAATAGTCGGTGGAGGACGAAATGTCTGGGTTTGAACACCGCTGAGACAACTTAGTAGGCGCTCGGTCCGTTAACGTGTGTGTCCGTGACTCTCCTCGGTGGGCCGGCATTGGATCGGGCGGTGCTCCGCGCAAAGTCGGGTGAAACCCTGCCCTTGCCCGGCAAACGCTGGCTTCAACCCGTAGACGAAGGCGATGCGGCAGCGCTTGATGCTGCGATTGCGCCGGTGCTTGACCTT
Source organism: Acidimicrobiales bacterium (assembly GCA_038253645.1). Classification (GTDB taxonomy): domain Bacteria; phylum Actinomycetota; class Acidimicrobiia; order Acidimicrobiales; family JBBSGY01; genus JBBSGY01. The sequence goes on along the minus strand of JBBSGY010000473.1, from coordinate 1,650 downwards.
GGCTGCGGGCCGGGCCGTCATGTCGAAGCTCTTGCCGCCCGCGGAATGATCGTGCTTGGTATCGATCTCTCTTCGCACGCCGTCGAGATTGCGCGCGACAAGGGCCTCGCGATCTTGGAACGCTCGATCTTTGACACGATACCAAAAGCAGGCCAGTGGGCCAGCGCTCTCTTGCTTGACGGCAACATTGGAATTGGCGGTAGCCCCGTTGGCCTTCTTCGTCACGTTGCGTCATTGCTGAGCCCTCGTGGACGCATTGTCATCGAAGTCGACGAATTCTCCACCGGCCTCGAACGCAGAGTGGTGTGTCTCGAAATCGATGGCGTGTGCGGGCCGTGGTTCGCGTGGAGCACAGTGGGAGTGCCAGACGTTGTGGCGCTGGCGGAACAGGCGGAACTCAGCGGCGTGTCGTCTTGGGAATGTGATGGTAGATACTTTTCCGTACTCGAAATACCGGGTTGATGAATTCGCTGATCGAAAAGCTCAAATCTTCCCGGCCGCATTCGTTGAAAGAAGCGATCGACCTCGCTGATCCGACCAGGTTCGTGAAGTTCTCGAGCCCATTGCATCACAAACGCACTGCAGCGATGCTCGGGATCTCACTCGGCGTCAGTTTCTTCATCTGCTTTCTGACCGGACTCATTTCGCACTCGATGCAGCACCCGATCGCGCTGTTCGACTGGCCGGCACGTCCGGCGGGTTTCTATCGATTCACTCAAGGTCTGCATGTCGCGTCGGGCTTGTTCGCAATTCCGGTTCTGTTTGCGAAGCTCTGGGTGATCTTTCCGAAACTGTTCGAATGGCCGCCCGTCGCAGGATTCGCGCACGCGCTCGAGCGTCTCAGCTTGCCGCCGCTTATCGGAGGTGGGTTGTTTATGCTCATCACGGGTGTGGCAAACATCAACCAGTGGTATTTCTTTCCGTTCTTCTTCACGACTGCGCATTACGCGTTCGCCTGGATCACCATTGGTGCATTGATCATTCACATTGGTGCGAAGTGGTCGGTAACCAAGTCCGCTGTGGGATCGCGAAAGACCGTCGTCGTCGGCGAGCCCGTTGATCAGCACATTTCGCGGCGAGGCTTTCTCTATGGCGTGTTCGGTACAGGTGGTCTGGTCACACTGTTCACGGTTGGTCAGTCCTTTTCTCCACTCGGCAAACTCGCGCTCCTTGCGCCGCGACGCCCAGGTGTCGGTCCGCAAAAACTGCCGATCAATCGATCTGCGGTCGCGGCCGGGGTGATTCAGAAGGCGAACGCGCCGACATATTCACTGAAAGTTGATGGGAAAGTCGGTAGGTCACTTGAGCTGTCGCTGGCGGATCTGCATGCGATGCCACAACGCAGTGCAACGCTGCCGATCACGTGCGTCGAGGGTTGGAGCGCAAACGGTAGGTGGAAAGGAGTGCGACTCAACGACCTTCTTCGGCTCGCCGATGCGCAAGGTAAAACTGTTGTCGTGCACTCGATCGAGATGAACAGTCTCTACTCGGAGTCGGTCCTGAACGAGAGTCACACTGCCGATTCCGACACGCTTCTTGCCCTCGAACTGAACGGTGAGCCGCTTCACATCGACCACGGCTATCCATGCCGCCTCATTTCGCCCAACCGTCCGGGTGTCATGCAGACGAAATGGGTAAATCGGGTGACTG
>JBBSGY010000472.1:0-2522 GCA_038253645.1 Acidimicrobiales bacterium | reverse complement strand
GCGCGGTGCTCCTGGCGCTGCATGACGCCGTCGCTGATAAAATACGTTGCAATGGCGACCGCGACCAGGCCGGCAAGCACGGCTGCTGACACACGCTTTAGCCGGAGGTACGCTAGGGCCCGCTGAGCACTTGCCATCCATTGCCCCCTCATGTGGCCCGGTGGCCACTAACAGGAGTTTCAGGCTATGCCAGTCGCAAACTTCGTGCTCAGAATCGTCGAACCGGTACCCAGCTGCGACTACTCGTGTCTAAAGATCACGAGGAACGTCAGGAGGTCATTGTCTTCAACTGTGCCGCGGAGGTAATAGAATGTGTCGCCCACGTGACCAGCGACCCCGCGAAACGGTTCGCAGGATGGTCATCCTGGGCCTTTGACCAGGTGTTGGGAGCAACGTCATATCGACTATGCGTGTATTTACTTGATTGTGCCTTTCCACGCACCGTCTTCGTAGAAGTTGCCGCCGACGTAGAACACTGTGTTGCCAATGTGATCTGCAATCCCGGCAAATCGATACGCAGGCAGCACTGCAGCCGCTCTGGTCCACTTATTCACAGCAATGTCGTACACGTAAATCTCGTTCGTTGCGTCTGGATACTTGGGTTCGCCACCCATCATCCAAATTCGTCCGTCGATCTGCATTGATGCCTCACCGATATGCGAACGAACAACCGGCATGTCCGCCATGCGCGTCCAGCCCTTTGTAACCACGTCGTACCTGTAGGTGTCGCGTCGCTCGACAGTGCTCTTTTCCCAACCGTTCATACCACCGACCGAGTAGATGCTGTTGTTGTTCACGACAACAGCACCAAAGTGCGAACGTGGTGCAGGAAACGCAGGTGCGGTCTTCCAGCCGGCTGATGTGTTGTCAAGATCAAGAACCCAGTGATCGCCCTTTTCGTTGAGGCTCGCATCGACACCACCGAAGAAGTGAAGTTCGCGGTTTACGAGTGCTGCACCGCCCGAACCGCGTGCGGCGGGAAGATCGGGCAACGTCGTCCACTGATTCGCGTCGACGTTGAACGTATACACCTTCGCCGAGCTATATGACTGGCCGCCACTGGCGGTTTGAACGACACCTCCGAGAAGAATGAAACGACGACCGTCGATGACACGACCGGCGTGAGTGATGCCTTGGGGAACCGAAGGTAAGTAGCTCCACCTGTTTGTCGCTATGTCGTACACGCTTGCCGTGCGGGTCGGCGTGTAGAAGCCCGTGTTCGGTTGATATCCACCGAATTGGTAGAGCTTGTTACCGATTATTCCGCCGCTGCCTTCAACCGTTCGGTATGGGGAATTGGCGATGTTACCCCAGGAGATGTTCGTGCCGATTGCCGGCGTAGTGGTTGTCGTCGTCGTAGTGCCGGATGTACTCGCCGGGACGATCTCTATCGCGTCGACCTTCGCGTTTTCTGTGCGACGAATGAAGTCGATGTTGATGACGCCGTTTGCATCATGCACGCGGAACGTGCGCGTGATCGTCTTGAATTCACCGCCCGCCTGCTGGAAGATGTCGAAGTACGTCAGCTGCGGGGTCTGATCGATGTTCACATCGAAAACGCGAGCACCCACGGTCGACTTGTTGAGCTCGGTGAATTGCAGAGTGACATCGTAGTCATTGTTGGACGCGACCGGCACATTGAAACTGAACGCGGTCGCCCCGTAAGCCACGCCGTTGGTCTGGCCACCCGTCCATTCCTTCTGGTGCATTTCAAGCGACGTATTCGCGGGATAACCCGTTACCGCGGGAGGTGGCGGCTCACTCCACTGAAAACCGCCGCTCACGTATCCGCTGCATGAATTAATTGCCGAACAACCCGACCACGTCGTGCCGTTGACGGTCGCTGACGGACCACCCGTATTGATGCGAACCGTGCTTCCGGCGCTCAATGAGGCAGTATTGAAAGTTGCCAACTGCAAACCGGTGAGCAGCATTGTCAAGACAACAAGTGAAACAGCCGCCCGGCGAAGTGCCCTGCGTAGATACATGCGAACTCCGGAGTCTGAGGGTTTGAATCCGAAGCGTAACCAACCTGTCAAGATCTGCAGTTTTCGAAACACTCCGCTGTGTCTGATGTATATACGTGCGCGTCCAGACGAGATCAGGAACTCAGCCAACCGCAGCGCTGTCGTTGCTGGACGCGACACGCAATGACGGACAATCACACATGACCGGGGGGACGCGGCGAAAGCGCCGGACGCAGTCCTCCTCGCTCAAGCCCTAGTCCTCGTGATCGTGATCGTGGTGGTGGCCGTGTTCGATCGGAGTCCGAAGGCTTTAAACCGGCAGCATCCGCGTAACGCCAGCTCGTAGCGGGCGCACCAGTTCCATTACCTCGTGGACCGATGCCATGACCTGGTGCATGACCATTGTGACCATTGTGACCGTTGCCGTTCACCGTTGAGTTATCCGGCACAAAGCTCGCCGCAGGAATGCCGGGACTCACACCGTTCGAGTGATTGGCAGAGGGCCGTGCGTTAGGAATATTTGTCGCACGCCTTCCCGCCACCACACGACTCCCG
>JBBSGY010000471.1:0-2523 GCA_038253645.1 Acidimicrobiales bacterium | reverse complement strand
TAAAAATGAGAGGTAACGCGGGTCGCGCATGTACCCGGAAAACGGCGAGATTGCGAAGATAAACGGGTAGCCGACGATGACAAGCGCAAGCAGCCCGATAGGTTCACGCCGGCGCTTGCGAAGTCTGACCAACGCGAACACACTGAGTGCGAGTAACGCGCAGAAAATCGCTATACCCACAAGGCCCAAATGCCATGCACCTCGATACGGCACCTTGATTCCGAACGCCAGCGGCAGTCCTGAGTCGAAGAAGTGAAAAAAGCGCTGCGTGTATGTTCCGGAGTTTGCAATCTCCGGCGTGCGCAACGACATTCCGTGGTTGTGAACATTTGCCGCGATTGTGGGAAATGCGCCAACCACAAATGCGATCACTGCTACCCACACGAGCTTGATCAAACGACGGCGCGTCAATGCGAGCCAGACAACAGCCGGCAGGAGTAGATACGCGACTTGCGGACTCGCCCATACGCCGAGCCCGGCGGCAAATCCTCCGATTGCGGCCCACTTTCGCGTCGGTGTTTTCGATAACTGGATGGCCGCAAGAATTGCGGTGAGTCCACAGATCATCGTCATTCCGTAAAAACCGCGCGCTTTGGTTGTCAGCCAGACGAATGGAAACGGTACCGCCCAGAACGTGGCGGCGGCATAACGCGCAACGCGTTCATCAGTCGCCAGCTTTCCGATGATGTAGACGAGGACCGTTGCGACAACGCTCAGCGCGATCGGTATCGCCTTGAGCGCCAACACAGATGAGCCGGTCAGCGCGAACACGCCTGCGGCGAGCATCGACTCTTGGGTTCCGCCGTAGCTCTGAGCCCAAAAGTACGGCCTGATCTCGCCGTTAAGCACGTGACGTGCCATGAGTGCAACGACTCCTTCGTCGCCGTCGACACCGCCAAGCGGTGAGGCGAGAATCCATATTCGAATCGCAGCGCCGGCAAGTAGAAGCGCAATTGGTAGGAGACGGAAACGCAAGGGCCGCATCTTTGCAGCCGAATGACCAACTCGGGGGTCACCGAGCGACCCGATGCAAACACTGATCCGGCGGATCAAAAGGTACAACGGGCTTCCGGCAGAAATTTAAAGCAAAGTTCGCGTCGGACCGACGACATGCGTTCGGAAGCGTGAAAGGATGATGCGCATGCAACTTGCGGAACTACACGAACGCGCAGCCGAGACCTGCGGCGTCCTCATAGGTCGCATAACCGACGAGCAGTGGCTTCTACCCACGCCCTGCGACGATTGGAATGTGCGCCAGCTCGTCAACCACATTGTCTACGAAAACCTGTGGGTCGAGCCTCTTCTCGAAGGCAAGACAATCGATGAAGTCGGCGACCAGTTCGAAGGTGACGTTCTCGGTAATGACGTGATCGCCGCTTATGAAGCATCGGCGAAGTCTGCAGCGACTGCGGCATTTCGTCCGAGCGCTCTCGAAGCGCTGGTCGCTGTTTCCTACGGTCCGATTCCTGGATCGGTATTCGTCGGTCACCGGCTGCTCGACTTGGTCGTGCACGGTTGGGACATTGCCGAAGCAACGAAGCAAGACACGAACATCGAATACGAACTTGCCGATGCTGTCCTCGAAATCGTCGAGTCGGAGAGAGACATGATTGCTTCATCGGGCATGTTCGGAACCCCACTGCCGGCCGGTCCCGATGCAGATTCCCAAACTCGACTGCTCGCAGATCTCGGCCGCCAGGGTTAACCAGAGCCCTCGCGGCAAGAGCATGTTGCAGGGCCTGCCCCGCCGGGGGCCATTCTTGCAACATCCTTCGCGGAAATGATGCCTGACCAGCAAAAACGGTAGCCTGATTCCTTAACTAGGGCGTAATTCGGCCGATACGCAACTCGTGACCACGAGCGACGCCGGAAGCTCTGCGGTTGCTGGCGTCCGGCAGGACGCGCCAGCGCAGCGCAAGAAGCGATCCGAACCAAAGCCGTTCAATTTCAGACGGCCGAACAAATTCAACCGCGACCACTTCCGCGCGTTCCAGATCGTTCACGAGACGTTCGCACGCCAGGTCACCACCATCTTCTCGACAACGCTTCGCACCGTTACCTCCGTTGCTCTGCTCAGCGTCGAGGAAACCAGCTATGGCGAGTTCATCGAAGGTGCGAACAACCCTTCCTTCATGGCGATTCTGCAGATCAGCCCGCTTCCGGGCGCCTCCCTTTGGCACATGCCGCAAGGCCTTTCGATGGGAATCATCGAGCGCCTACTCGGGGGGATGGGCAAGGGCCCTTACCCCGACCGTCCGCTCACCGACATCGAGGCGTTGCTCATGCGAGACCTCACGGACCGCTGTCTGCGTGAAATGACTTACGCCTACGAGTCGATGTTCGAAGTACACGCGAAGACAATGCAGCTCGAGTCGAACCCACAGTTCGCTCAGATCGCAGCGCCCTCGGACATGGTGCTTCTCATCAACTTCGAAGTGAAAGTCGGTGGCACGGAGGGCATCGCACAGCTCTGCATCCCCTACTCCTCGCTTCAAGCACAGCTCGAAAACTTCACCGGCGGCC
>JBBSGY010000470.1:0-2542 GCA_038253645.1 Acidimicrobiales bacterium | reverse complement strand
GAATCTTCATTCGAAATCAACTCGCGGAAATGCTCAAGGCTTCCAATGACGCGTCCCAACTCGTTGATTACAGCATCACGGTTTTCGATCGTGATGCCCGTCCACAGACCGGGATGTCCCGCAGCAATTCGGGTCATATCGCGGAATCCGCCGGCGGCCAGTCGCATCAACGCAGCGTGTTCACCGGCGCGTTCGACGGCAACCGTCATGAGGGCGCTGGCCGCCAAGTGAGGAACATGAGAAACACTTGCAACGATCTCGTCATGTTCAACGGGATCGAGAGTCACTACGTCTGCGCCGAATTCAGTAACGACTCGGCGAACTGTGTCGTAAGTGCGAGCATCTGTGCGAGACGACGGTGTAAGCACCCACGTCGCACTTCGAAACAGATCTGGATTGGCGCCGTCGAGACCACTGCGCTCTGAGCCCGCCATTGGATGACCGCCGACGAAGCGCGGATCATCAATCGCCTTCACGATGCCGTTCTTGACGCTCCCGGCGTCGGTCACAACGGAGACCTTTGGGAGCAACATGTTGACGCACTCGATGACGTGGGGAACGGGCGTCGCGACGAATGCAATCGAACAGTCATCGGGTGTTCCGATCTCGTCGACAAAGCCGCGGCGAAGGGCTTCGTCTTGTACAAATGAATCGTTGTCATATCCGGCAACGTGCCAACCTTTTGCACGCAATGCGGATGCGATGGATCCACCTATCAGGCCGAGCCCGGCGACAATTGCGCGGCGGCTATTAGTCGGCAAGGTCTGCCCGAAGTGCTCGTGCATTGTGCAGGAATACGTGTTGGATATCAGCGCGCGGCCGCTCGGTATTCACGTGCGCAAGAAGACGTATGCAAAGCGGCAACATGTCATCGACATCGAGTTCCTGCGCTCCGATCAGTGGAACGGTGTCGAGCCCGAGAACTCGCGCTGCTGACGCCGGGTACTTCGACGAGATGTCACTTGTTGCCGTGAACAAGATGCTGATCACATCATCGGCTTGTAAATCGTTTTTCTCGAAGACTATCCGTACAAGCTCTTGTACGCGCTCGGTGACGTGATCTTGCTCATCACGTTCCACCGTGGTAGCCCCGCGGATCCCCCGCACCACAGTTGACATAGGCGCCCACACTAGAGCGTGCTCGCAAGGTGGCTGCCCGCCCGGGCGATCTGTCGCTATCGGGGAGGTCGGAGCCTCGGCTTCGGTGCGCCGGCGGTTGCCTCGCTGAGATCCCGGACCTCATGTAGCGCCAGCGGACGCCACTGCCCTGGGCCGAGTTGCGGATCTGTCAGTGGACCGATTCGGGTACGCACCAGGCGAATGACGGGGTGTCCGATTGCCTCGCACATACGCCGGACCTGGCGGTTTCGCCCTTCGTGGATGGCGATCCGAAGGAGACCTGGCGCGAGGGCACCGACTCTGGCCGGAGCCGTCACTCCGTCGTCCAATTCCACCCCTTTGCGAAGGCGGCTGAGGGCGCCGGCCGACAGTTTGCCCTCGACGTGTGCGAGATACTCCTTCTCGATGCCGTACTTCGGATGCGTGAGGCGATTCGTGAGTTCGCCATCATTTGTGAGGATGAGGAGGCCCTCGGTGTCGAAATCGAGCCGGCCGACGGGAAAGACGCGGGGCTCGGCCGGCACCATTTCCACGACTGTCGGACGCCCTTGCGGATCGCCGGCCGTCGTCACGACACTCGCCGGCTTGTTGAGGAGATAGTGGACGAGGTCCGCACGTGCAGCGACCGGAGCACCATCGATAGCGATCAGGTCGATCTCGGGATCGACCCGGCGGCCAAGGACCGCTATCTCACCGTTTACCGTTACCCGGCCCTCTTCGATCATCTCTTCGCACGCGCGACGCGATCCGTAACCCGCTGCGGCGAGGATTTTCTGAAGTCGCGGACCGTCGTTATTCACTGTCGACGTCGACGCCGACCGTTGACGGCCGCAACCCATGTTCGAGGGCTTCGACCAAGTCGACGTCGGGAACAAAGTCACCAAGTGGCGGAAGATCTGCAAGCGAAGCAATGCCGAGGCGTTCGAGGAATTGCACCGTCGTGCCGAACAGCACTGCTCCACCGGGCCCGGGATCGTGGCCTTGGTCGGTGACATAACCGCGTGACTGCAAGGTCTTGAGGACTCCGTCGACATTGACACCACGAATGGCCGCGATCTGAGCACGCGAGATCGGTTGTTTGTAAGAGATGATCGCGAGTGTTTCGAGGGCTGCACCCGAAAGACGCGCGCTTTGCCCGTCGAGCACGAAGCGTTCGACGTACGTGGCTTGGTCGGGATGCGATTGAAAGCGCCAGCCCCCGGCGACTTTCACGAGCACAAAGCCACGATTATCTGCTGCGTACTGAGCGCCGAGCGCATCGCACACTTCGTCGATCTTGTCGGCCGACACTTCGAGTACATCGGCGATAAGCACTGCAGGGACCGGCTGGTCGGACACCAGGCAGATCGCCTCGATTGCAGCTGCCAGATCAACCGGGACGGCCGTTTCGGCCTCGTTTGTCAGTTCTTCAGCCGGTTCGTCG
>JBBSGY010000469.1:0-2547 GCA_038253645.1 Acidimicrobiales bacterium | reverse complement strand
GAGCCTCGGCGACTCTGTTGGCGACGAGACCTCTGTTGGCGACGAGACCTCTGTTGGCGACGAGACCTCTGTTGGCGACGAGACCTCTGTTGGCGACGAGACCTCTGTGAGCGACGAGACAAGGCGTCTATTGCACAAAACAATCGCCGCAGTCGGCAGCGATCTCGTGGGAATGCGTTTTAACACCGCGATCTCGAAGCTCATCGAACTCAACAATCACTTCACCAAGAGTGGCGAAATGGATCACCAAACGGCCGAATCGACGGTTTTGATGCTCGCGCCACTGGCTCCGCACATCGCAGAGGAGCTCTGGGCGAAGCTGGGCCACCAAGAGTCGTTGACGTGGACGCCGTTTCCGATCGCCGACCCGGCGCTCCTCATCGAAGACACGATCGAGATGCCCGTCCAAGTTCAGGGCAAGGTTCGCGGAAAGATCGTTGTACCAGCGGAAACATCCCAAGCAGAGATTGAGGCCGCTGCTCTCGCCGAGCCGAACGTAGCCCGGCACATCGACGGCCGGCCGGTCAGGAAAGTCGTCGTGGTACCCGGCAGAACGGTCAACATCGTCATCTGAAGTCGATAACTTGACAAGAGACGCAAAGAAATTCCTTGACCACTCTGGGTGGTTGCTGCCAACTTCGAATACATGTTGGGGTGGATTTTTGATTTTTATATTTGTTCGCGTTTTGGCAGCGGCCAAAAACGCGCCCGCACCCGTCGCCAGCGCGGATTTGTGCTCGTCATTTGCGCGCTTTTCCTCACGGTTCTTATGGCAATAGGTGGCTTTGCTGTCGATTTGGGCCAGTGGTATTGGAACGCGAGCCGTTTGCAAAGAGCTGCCGACGGAGCATCTCTCGCCGGCGCACCGTTTTTACCCAACGACCTCGGCGCTGCGAAGGCCGCCGCTGTCGCGAACCTCAAGACGAATGGCTATGACAACGTCACACTTTCTGCCAAGCCGCTTGAAAACGACCGCACAGATGCGAATCGCTACACCACTTACGCATATGTCGCACAGTCGAAGTTCAACCCCAACGTGCTGCACGTTGAAGTCAGCCGTTCGTTTCCGAACTACCTGACGAGCCTGCTCGGCTACAACAGCCAGTACCTGCAGCGTTCCGCAAACGGCTATTACAAGGCAAAGATCCAAGTGGGCAGCCCGAGCAACGTATTAGGTAACAACGCAAATCCGGAAAAGTTTCCGGCGCAGAACTTCAAATACGAGGGCAATTACTGGTTGAACATCAGCGGCGGCAACGAGTCAAAGGACAACGGCGACCGCTACGTCTCGGCAAACTGTGACTCCCCCGGCCAGAACCAACCAGACAACTGCAAAGGCAGTGTAAATCAAGATTTCCCGTACGGCAGTGACCAAGTACGTTCACACCGGTTTATCGTCACTGTTCCCGAAAATATCTCGGGCGACGTTGTCGTGCAGGTATTTGACCCGGTGGTCGCCGATCACTGCGACAACCCTCAGCTCGGTACATTCACACCTGCTGATGTGTTTCCGGCGCCGCTGCCGGCTGAAGGCGTTCCGGCGAACCTTTACGCCAAAGACCCGACTAACGCCAACAGCTACTGCACAGGCGACCAAAACGTGGACGGCCATGCGCCGGTTCTGACACTTACCTCGCACGAGCCGAGTACTCAGAAGAACAAGCTCGGTGCACAACTCGATAGCAAGACGTGGGGTGAGATCGGAAACGGGGATAACTTGCGCCAGAAGCTTTCTGGCGCTGCCAACGCTCAGCTGCGTGAGGGTTTCCGTAGGTGGACCGACTTCACCACGCTTCCGAACGCGCCAGGGAAGTACGGCATCGAAGCAACTGTGCCTGCGAATTCAGAGGGTACCAACCACTTTTCATTGCGAGTCGGCGTAAGAAGCGGTGGCGTGTGGTCGGACACCGAAAGCAAGAAGGTCGGCATCGAGGCCGACAAGCACTTCACGGTTTTCACCAACGCATCGGGAAGCTCGTCGAGCTTCTACTTCGCAAAGCTTCCCGGCAACCTTGCCGGACGTACGCTCGACGTACCTCTTTATGACATCGGCGACACCGCGGAAGGCGACTCCGTATCACTGCAGTTGCTGCCGCCAACCGGCGCACGTGGCTCAATTTTGGATCCGAAAAGGGGCTTCGGTACGTGTGAACAGCGGGGGCCGTCACCCATGGCACCCAAGATTGTTTCGCCGTGTGGAATCACGAACGCGACATACGATAAGTACAACGGACACATAGTGAAACTTCGCATCGTCATACCAAACGACTACACCTGCACGGAGATTCCGCAAGACCGTTCCGCTTGTTGGATGGGTATGCGATTCGCACTGAGCAGCGGCACAACAGGGGCGAACCCGTCACACGACACCACCACTTGGGAAGTCAAGGAGTGCGGCGCAACTCGCTTGGTTCCCGACGACTATACCTTCAGCGCTGAGTGCGGCGACGACGTGACCAAGTAAACGCAGTCGCACCGATCTGCACGGCGCTCTGAGGCGAACCGTGCACGCGAAAACGAGGGCCGGTGGTAACGCACCAGCCCTCG
>JBBSGY010000468.1:0-2564 GCA_038253645.1 Acidimicrobiales bacterium | reverse complement strand
GGCAGATCTTAGACAGCCGGCCGGCCCGTGTGCAGAACGGATACCCCACAAACACCGAAACGGTGGCTGAGCTTGCACGCTCGCTAAAGCCGATGCCCATTTCTGATCGATAAGGCCGACAGATCACACTCTACGAAACAACAAATAGTCACCGACATTCGAGCGTTCGAACCCACGCTCGACAAATCGTGGGGACTTCGCGATCAGACGGAAGGGGGCCATCCACTCTTTGTACTGCTCTGTTCCCCGACCAAACGTGAAGTATGTCCGATCGTCGGAGGGGTCACCTTCTGTGAAGGCGTCATCCGATTCTTCACAAAGGAGTACGTACCCACCCGGTCGCACAACGCGACGGATTTCGGCCACTGTTGTCCGAGCAGAGTCGTGAGTCAAATGTTGCAAGACAGTGAAAGTGAACGCAAAATCGAACTCGCCATCTCGAGCAGGGAGTTGTTCCAGCGATTCGATCTGACGAAATTCCACCGTTGGCTGAAGAAACGCTCCCCTTGCGAGGAGTTCAGGTTCGCGTTCAAAAGCCACGACATGCTCGGCGAATTCTTTTAATACCGGACACATCCGACCGTATCCGGCCCCAATGTCACAGACGGTTGTCATCGGAGTTTCTGCTGAGACCTGTGCAAGGTAGCGGCGCACGTCGGACTGCTCGACATAAGTGCGGAGGATAAACTCGGGTCCACCGACGTTCACTACCTCATCGGCGGTCCAACGATGGCGAGTGCCGGACGGGATGCCGTTCATCTGTCCTCCAGTTCCATTGCTTGTTGCAATCGAGGTTAGAGCACCTGGCCGACGCGCCTTGTTTGTACTGACAGTGCCCAATCCGGCGGGTGGAACGGCGAGGTTCGTATGCCGTTACGTAGAAGGGGCAATACCGCTACTCCGATTGTCCTGAGCGCTTCAGGATCGGACCGCCGTAGCCGCAAGGCTGGTCAGGCGATCGGCGGGCACTTGCAACATCAGAAAATCATGGCGAGAAACACTGCCCAGAGAAATCGTCCTCTGTTACCGACAGTTCATTCGCGTTGTGGTGATGTTCTGCCAGCTCCCCGATCAGAAGCATCACATCCGGAATGTCTTTCTCGCGGGCATCGCGTACGATCATCAACTCACTGTATTCGGATCGGACGAAACGTCCGATCCTCTGAGGTACCCGATATCGGTGCACAATATGGGCAGCGAACTGCCCGGTACGACTGACGGAACGAGAACATGACAAACGCCGATTATGTGTTGGGGCTCGATGTCGGCGGTACCGAGATGAAGGCGGCCCTCGTAGACCGCGACGGACAAGTACAAAACCTCGTCCGGCGGCCGACGCCTCGCAGCGAAGGTCCCGACGCAATCGTCGAAGCAATGTGCAAACTTGCGACTGAGTTCCGCCCGCAAGGTATTGCCGGAATTGTCGTCCCCGGTGTCGTAGACCGCGAAACCGGAACTGCGGTTCTGTCGGCGAACCTCGGTTGGCGCGATCTGCCAATCAAGTCGCTCCTCGAAGAGCACCTACACGTGCCGGTAGCGCTCGGACACGACGTGACCGCCGCGGCCACGATGGAGGTGCGTTTCAGAGCTTCCAAGGGCATACGAAACTTTCTCTACATCGCGATAGGCAGCGGCATCGGAGGCGCAGTCGTGATGAACGGTGAGGTGTATCGGGGCGAGCACGAGAAGGCGGGCGAGGTTGGGCATATCGCTATTCGCAACGGGGGCTTGCCGTGCGGATGCGGTAATCGGGGTTGTTTGGAAACACTCGGCTCGGCGAGCAGCATCGCAAAGCGATACGCCGAGGTTGCCGGCGTTACCGATGTAACCGCGAAAGACGTCGCGCATCGGGTGCGCGAGGGCGATGAGATTGCGAGATGGATTTGGTTCGAGGCAATCGATGCCATTGCTGACGCGCTTGTCATCTACACGTCCGTGTTCGATCCGGAAGTCGTCGTCATCGGTGGCGGGCTGTCTCTGGCGAAAGACATTCTGTTTCTACCTTTGCGGGCAGCCATAAAGGCGCGCACGACATTCCAAACCATCCCTCGCCTGCTTCCCGCCTATTTTCCGGAGTCGGCCGGATGCAGCGCGGCCGGCCTGATGGCGTGGAGCGCACTTGATGCCGTGACGCCGATCAGAAATTCCGCCGGTTCGTAAACTGACGCAAGCACTTTGATGTTTCCTGGAGTCGATAACGTTCCATCGGCGCGACACCTGCCGGCAACCGCACCAATCCTTTGGGTCGACTTCGACTACGTGTTGCGCCCGAAGTCAAAGCCAACGCCCGATCACTGGAGAGACTGGGTCGTAGTAGAAGTCATGTTTTATTACAGAGACTCAGGTCGCAAACTCGATTCTCCGCTCGTGGGGGAGGCGACCCTGTCGCCGGCGATGCTCGGAGCCTTGAATGCAGTGCGCGCGAAAGGTGTTTTCCTTTGCATGACACACGATCGGGCTGATCGCACTGTAGGTAGTGGAATCCAAACTCATTCGCGACGTCACGTTTACCGTCCGACCGCTGAACCGGTGTCAGCCGGTCGGTAGTGAGCGCGCAATCGCCG
>JBBSGY010000467.1:0-2585 GCA_038253645.1 Acidimicrobiales bacterium | reverse complement strand
TCCATTCAATTGCGTAGTTGTGCCATTCACCCATGTCGTGGCCGGTAAGACTTTTCGGCATCCATCCGTTTGCGCCGTCACGCGGGCGATGCAGAAATGCTCCGGCGCCGACGCCGATGTCTGCCTCGATGAAGTCAAGTTCGCCGCCTCCCTGTGGACCATCACCTTTTGAGGGCCAAAGCAAGAGCACAGGGTGGTACTTCGATCCGCTGCCGCCCAGGGGGTAAGCGCGCATGCGTGCCTCCCAGCGGCCGTACTTGGCGCCGGCTGCGTCCCAAGACATGCCTTCGCTTTTCAAATCGGCGGTTCCCGTAATCGAGCCGATGCCACCTGCTTGCGAAAACTGCGACGGGCACCTGCATCCGTTGTTGTCATGTCCGGGCCCGTCATAGAGATTCCACCCGGCAGGCGTTCCGTTGCCATTAAAGTCTGTCTCCGCGGATGGATTGCCCCACCCGAATGCTCGAGCCGCAGTTGATTCTGCCGTGCTCATTCCGGTGTTCAAAGGCGAGGAGGTTGCTGTTGGAGTCCGGATCTCCGTGATTGCCCCCGTAGCGCCGAGGGGAATTTGGGACGCGGTTGCGGTTGGCAGCGAGGTGTCGACGAGCAGAAGTAGTTGTTGGCTCCCGAACGCGTTGGCCGCTACGCATCCCGCAATAACGAGTATTAGTACCGCGCCGGTCGCGAACAGGCAGCGCCTACGCCTTCGCCACTCTTGTTTCCAGGGTCTTTGCACGATTGCTACTGACGTTTACGTGGTCTTGTAATACGAGAACCGGTCGCCTGCCCGCCAGTCGTCAATGCTCCAACCGGGTGTACCGGTGGTATCGAAGTCAGCGGGAGCGGTCGTTGCGCGCTCGATAGTGGCGTTGTTCACGGAAATGTTTGATGCCGCCGGCGTTGCCGGTGAAACAGGCTGACTCATCGCTGGTGCGGTTGCTGCCGGTTGTGTCATAGCGGGTTGTGTCGCAGCCGGTTGTGTCGCAGCGGGTTGGACAGTAGGAGAGGTTGGTGTGGGCGGCACGGCGGTTTTGTTTTGGACCTTGAAGCGAGCAAACAAATCAACCGACGAACCGCTTGCGAATACTTCGGCGAGAACAGTGTTCCAGCCATCTGAAAGGGTTGTCGTGTCGAGACCCGTCATTGCGGTGGTCGCGCCCGCAGTTGCGGCGACGCCAGTGCTGTTCACTGCTGGAACCGCACTTGTTGCGCCGCCGCTGTCTGCCACCCCATTTCCGAGACTTGTCGCGCTCCCGGTCGCCGGCATTGCACTTCCCACACCGCCGGTACCGGTTGTACTACTCACCGCTGGGGCTGTTGCGGTACTTGCAGCGGGGGACGTGGAAGGGGAAGAAGACGCCGGTTCAACCGATGGCGTTGACCCAGCCATGCTTCCCATGGGCGCGGTTGCATTTGCAGAATTGTTGAATGGCGCGCTGCCTGCGCCGGCTGTTGCCGGAACAGCGCTGATTGTCGATGCCGGTGTTGCATCCGTCGATGCCGGTGTCGCGTTGGTTGGCGCGGCCGCGGGTACGGCGGTTATCGCCGGTGGCGGCACGGCGCTTTTCGCTGCGCTGACAGCGTCACCGGGTGCCGTCGGCGGTGGCACACTCAAAATGTAAGGGTTGGACGTTGGCGAACTGATTGCTTTCTTAGCGCCCGTCGCGTCGTTCAAGTAGAAGTCGATTTTGCTGACTGCGCCCGATGCGTTCCGTACGAAGATGAAGACCGGGCCGACCAATGTTGAATGCGACAGTCGTGACTCGCAGTTCGGTGCATCTGGTGAGGTCTTGCAGTCGGGACCCGCCGTAGCGGTCGGAGCCGACGCGCTTACAAGGAGAACGACTTTGGCGTCACTTGTGCCCACGGCGTGAGCAGTTGCGGTTCCGGCAATTAGCAGGACGCCCGCGGTAATGCCCGCAACTACCCGCCGTCTCCTTGATTGCAACCGATCTTTCCAAGGTCTGTACATGCCCCATGGCTCCTTGCATGTTCCGCAAATGGCGGTACATACAAGTTTGCCCATGAATCATGATTCATGGCATTGCAGTGTTGTGACACCTAACGTCGATAACGATCATCAGTGATCAGTAGGTGGGCGCTTGTCACAGACAGTGAGGCTCAATTACCTCAGGCGGTCAGACGAGATCTTCGAAGAGCCCTTCGGAAAGCCGGCGTAGCTGGGAAGCCATTTCACCGCGGGGCAGAACATCCAATGAACGGCTCGCTTTCGCGGCCCAACTGCGACCGGCTTCGAGCGAGGCATCCACACCGTTGCTCGCTCGAACGATGTCCCTTGCTTTGTCTCGTTCCGGCGTCTCAATTGGTTTTCCGAGAAGGCCTCGAAGTTCTCGTCCAGCGGTATTTTCGCGCAAAGCGTGAATGACGGGGAGCGTGTAAACGCCCTCGACGAGATCGTTACCGGCGGGTTTGCCGAGCTGTTCTTCGGTGCCGACGATATCCAAAATGTCGTCTCGGACCTGAAAAGCCATCCCGAATGCAAGTCCGAAATTGTCGAGTGCTTCGACGTGATCGGGTGACATTCCGCTGGTCAGAGCACCAATTCGTGCCGAAGCAGCAATGAG
>JBBSGY010000466.1:0-2588 GCA_038253645.1 Acidimicrobiales bacterium | reverse complement strand
GTTGGTAATGCGCACCGGGTAGTGGCGCAATTTCGCAATCCGGCAGTCGTCGCGGAAACGGGACAACAACTTCACCCCAATCGGAATTCGAATGCAGCAGCGCGAGTCTTTGCCTCTCGTTCTCGACCCGACGGTTCACGATTCCCAACATCATTTCCGTCTGCCTGCTTGCCGTGGCGAGTGTTGCAGGATGGGCTGTGTCCACGCCAAGCACCGCGCCGCACGCACCTGCATCCAACACGTTTGCGAACAAGCTGGGTAGCTCAACACCTACATCGCCAGCTGTCAGCGCTCCCAACAGGGGCACCGCACTGTTCCTGACCGCGGCCTGCAAAGAATTCCGACTCGCGACGACTTGCACGACGTCGGCGCCCAAATGCTTCGCTACCTGCGCGGCATACAATGCAGACTCGGCATTCGTATAACGCTTTAGTCCGCTGTCTACGTTCCATCCGACAACTTGCATCCTGGCAACAACCGGCATTCCAAATGCGTCCGCCTCCCGGACTGTTTTTCGCAGGTGCTCAATTTGATCGAGCTCATATCGACCACCCAGGATTACGTCGACTGCGATGGCTTGGGCACCCAGGTGCTGCGCTTCGGCTGCTGTGGCCACAAGATGCCTTGCCATTGCGCTTTCCACATGCCAAGGCGACGACACCGGCGCGGATGCATTCAGAATGAACGGGATGCCCTCGTCTAGACATGCCCTCGCAACGCTCTTGGGCAGGATGAACAGTGCAACACCTCGATTGTGTTGTTCCTTGATAGTCGCGCGTACTGCCGGGGCAACAGGTGGTTCCACCGCGTTGCCATAAGGACCTACCGGTGTGGGAATGCAAGAGACAATGACCAGGCCGTCGCCCGGTAGGAGAAGTGGATTTGGCTGCGTCATCGGTTCCTTGGCGAATGTACCGAATAGCTCGCCCGCACACGAATCCGCTACGGACGCAATCTACGCTGCGGACTCGCCTGCGCGAAAGCGCTTACCGCCCACGCGAAGACCTGAAAAGTCTGGCTCGAGCAAATCGGCGAACCGAAGGGGGACGTTTGATTCGCGCATTGCGCGCTCGCCGGCGTCGCGCACGTTGCCGGCAACATCTTGATGACAAATAGCCAACATCGTCGGACCCGAACCCGACATACACGCGGTAGCAGCACCGGCCGCACGCATTACAGAAAGGATTTCCTCCGACTCAGGGAACAAGCTTCTTCGGTATTTCTCGTGCAGATGATCGACGCCCAGCCCTCGCGGAAACCCCGACAGATCTCGCAAACGAGAAAGCATCAATACCGCGTGATGGACCGTCTCGACAGCTTCGTGGCGCGGGACCATGTCGGGCAACACAGCGCGCGCATCGGCTGTGAGTATTTGACGATCAGGCACAAGAACAACGAGGCGCCCTGCCGGATCGAGTGTGAACGAGTCGGCAATTGCACGCCCATCGACGATTGCTGCAGCAGTGAGCCCTCCGAGATATGCGGCGGCTGGATTGTCGGGCTGGCGACCACCATCTTGAATCGCGTCGGTGAAGGCTTTTGCGAGCCATGGCTCGTGACCAGAAGCGGATGGCGGAGGGTTGCCCATCAAGTACTCGAAAGTCGACGTCGCGGTCAAGAAATCAGTTACCTCCCGCGTTCGCCACTCCCATGCTGCACCGGCAGCCGCAGTAGATCAACGCGGCTGAGGAACCGAGGCCCGAGCCGTGAGGAATGTTCGACCGGACTCGGATCTGCCATGCGGAGGAGCCGGTGATTCCAATGACCACCTGTGAAGCCGTATTTGATTCGTCTTGCGGAAACTCTGCCGCGAAAGATCCTTCGTTGACCACTTGGACGCCGTAAGTCGGATTCGGAAAAACCTCGACCTCGGTTTCGTAGCGGCCGACCGCCACGCCAAACGAATCGAATCCCGGTCCGAGGTTCGCGCACGTCGCTGGAGCCACTGCGATTGTCGATCTCATACCGAAAAGGTAACTCCGAAATCAAAAGTCACGAAAACGTTCCGTACAACGCACGCGTCACCGGTTCAATCCCGACATGTTCGGCCCCGTGACGCGAGTGTCAGCGCGCACAGTCATCCGGAAATCGGCCGCTAGGCAGATCTGTCTGACGACGTCACGAAGTCGATGCTCAGGTTGTAGCAATTCTGACGAGAAAACATTGCTTACTTCGCCTTCCGAATCGGACAAATAGTCGCTCCATTCCGCAATCACGGTCGCCAACACCTCCTTGGCCTCGTCAACAAACTTTGATTCACGGGTGACGAGTACCAAGAGGTCGTCAAGCCGGCGCAGCAGATCCAGCTCACGGACGAACGCCTTCCTCTGGTCGCCAAGCCTGGCAGAGAGCTCGTCCAGGTTCGCATGCATGCCATTTACGCTTTGCCATCCACGGTCGGCACGGTCGATTATTGCCAATCCCTCTTGCGCGATATCCGCCATGTACCCGGCGGCTAGCTCCGCTCCCGAGCGCAAACCCTCTTCATAGTCAAGCGAAGACCATCCCCGTGCTCTGGGGCCTCGCAGTCTGAATACAACGTTTTCGCGTACGACATCAATCGTGCGAGCCTGTTCCCGAATCTGACG
>JBBSGY010000465.1:0-2605 GCA_038253645.1 Acidimicrobiales bacterium | reverse complement strand
TTAGCTTTGCAAGTGACAACCACGCCGGCATGCATCCCGACGTACTCGCGGCATTCAACCAAGCCAATGTCGAGCATTCCGGTAGTTACGGCCTGGAAGACGATTGGACCCAAAAGGCCGAAGACTGTTTTCGTACTCTTTTCGGCGAAGATGTAGCAACGCATTTCGTGTTCAGCGGGACCGCGGCCAACGTTCTCGGAATGCAAACCATGACGCGTCCCCACAACGCCATTCTCTGTGCTGACGTATCGCATTTGAATGCCGACGAGACAGGTGCACCCGAAGCTGTAACCGGATGCAAACTGATCCCCATCCCGGCTGAGCACGGCAAGATCAATTCAAGTCAGATCGACCGTTATCTCGTGGATAGGGGTGATATGCATCGGTCGCAACCAAAAGTCGTATCGATTACACAAGCGTCCGAATACGGAACCGTCTACTCGATCGACGAAATTCGTTCGATCGTCGAAGTTGCACATGCAGCCGACACGTATGTGCATATGGACGGTGCCCGGATCGCGAATGCCGCCGCCCACCTCGGAGTTCGTATGACCGAGTTCACTCGCGATGTCGGCATTGACGTGCTTTCTTTCGGCGGTTGCAAGAATGGAATGGCCATGGGTGAAGCTGTGGTGTTTTTCCGTCCGGAACTGGCTGCCGATTTCCCGTACATTCGGAAGCAAGGCCTCAACCTCGCGTCGAAGATGCGCTTCATTACTTCGCAGTTCATTGGCCTGCTGACGGATGATCTATGGCTCCGAAATGGGCGGCGTGCCAATGCAATGGCAACTCTTCTCTCAAACGAACTTGCAGATGCATCGGGCCTTGAGATCACGCATCCAGTCCAGGCGAATTCTGTTTTCGCAATACTGCCGAAGGCGGCAATTGCAAAATTGCAAGAGGAGTACGACTTTTACGTGTGGGACCCGAACACAAGCGAAGTCCGGTGGATGACGGCCTTTGACACGCAGGAGTCTGACGTCAAGGGTTTCGCCGGACGCATTCGCGAAGTCCTCGCGAGCGTTTTGTAACTGAGCCGGTCCTAGGCACTCGCGTAACCCGAACTTTCGATAGCCGGCCCGGAGCGGGCGTGGCGCGCAGCACCGACATTTTGCGAGCGATAGCGCTGTCACTCGCGATAACTGCGTCCGGCAAATGGTTTAACGATTCAGTCAGCTGTACTTTTGTTTTGTAGCTGAAGGACTGGGAGGCGCCCGATGGCAGCAGACCAGTTTGATGTCGACGAAATCGAAGAACTGCGCGCTGACAGACTTGGCTTGCGGAACGGTTTGTTGGATCTCTTCAGGAAAACCGGAAGCATCCCACTTGAAATCAAGTCCCGCCTCAAGGGCGCATCATTGGGCACGATCATCCCGCCGCTCGCGACAATCGGCGTTGCCGTTTTGGCAACAGCGGCGTCAGGCTCATGGGTAACGGCGCTTTTCGGTTTGGGCAGTGCTGTGGCGTCAACCGCCGGCGCAGCAAGCGGCTTTGTTTTCACGAAAAACGCCGCTATTTCCAGAATTGACGCAGCCTTGCGTAGGTTCAACTTCGTTGAAGAGTCGGAGCGAGAGATACGTGCGAAAGCCTTGCACATGCCGGAAGTAAAGCGCGCAATTGACCTTGTGCACGGCTGGACGGTAGGCGTGGGAACCGTGGGCGCGCTGGTGGGGGGAGTGATGCCGCTTTGGGGCGGGAGCGGTCTCGCATTTGGTTCGATGGTTTTTGCGGCGACGGCCAGCTTTGCTATCGCAAGCAACGGGACAGCGAAGGAAGTTCGCTGCATTGCAGAAGACACGACGTCCGAAATCGTTACGAAGATCGACCGCATTGCGGCAAAGCACGGGCGCGCGCCCGCAACCGACATTTGGTTTGACAAAGCGACGATCGCGGCGAGGGATGCAGCGTACGCGTTGAATACCGTCATAAACAAACTGCTTTACGCGGGTGCATACAACGAAAGTGCACGGACCGAGGTCGATGGTCAAGGGCTTTTCGGCCGAGGTCAGGATCGATCGCACTCGGGTCCAGGTGGCAGCAGGGCCGGCGGTGGTATGCCTGACACAGGAGCGAGCGGCGACAAACCTATCGGCAACAAGTCCGGCTTCGGCATTTAAGATCATCTCTGATCAGTCCATTACTTTTGGCATCCCCGACCGCAGCGCCAACGATATCGAGGTGCGCTCCTCGAGAGCGCTTCGAGGCTTCAGGTAACATCGAAATGTGTCCACTCCACCGGGCACTCACGGCGAAGTGAGTGTCAACCTCCAGACCTTGGGCTTGGAACAGGAGGAATCGCAGCTTTACGTGCTTCTTTCGCAGTCGGGTGAGTTGAGTGTCCTTCGACTGAGCCGGCTGCTCGATTTACCGCGAACAACCACTTATCGACTTGCAGCAAAGTTGGAGTCGAAGGGTTTGTTGACGCAAGTGAAACGTGGTGCCGGGTTGAAATTCAAAGCGGCCGGCCCGCGCGCTTTGCAGGACCTTGTCGAAACTCGCCAGAGTGAGATCAATCGTTCGAGACAGCTACTTCCATCGATCATTGGTGCGCTCACCAACCTCGCCAGCGGAAGCCCGCTCGGCATACGCGTCGAGTACTACGTCG
>JBBSGY010000464.1:0-2653 GCA_038253645.1 Acidimicrobiales bacterium | reverse complement strand
CGTCATCCGTCCTCACCCTGTGGTGCTCGCCAAGTCCTCGCTCGGTCCGCTTGCCGCAATCGCACTTTTCACCGCGTTTGCAAACCGATTTACTTTCGTCATCATGTTGCTGGTCTTCGCCCGCTTCATGTGGGACTTCGGCATGTGGTGGATGGATCGCTACGTACTCACCACCGAGCGCATCCTCAGTCTGTGCGGAATCGTCACCAAGAAGGTCGTGACGCTTCCTCTCGAGAAGATCACCGACCTCACCTATGAACGTTCGTTGATGGGCCGCATCCTGGGTTACGGGAGCCTCGGCTTCGAGTCTGCCGGCCAACAAGACTTCGGCCGCATCGACTTTGTGCCCGACTCCGATGAGTTCTACCGCGCGGTCATGGCGCTTGCACTTGGTCCGCGACCCGATGGCAAGGCTCCGGAACATCCCGGAATGCGAGCTGGCGAAGAAGGATCGCACACGGAACACAACCCGTTTTCATGAGCTACAGGTGCCTATGCGGCACTTGTAGCTCATGAAAAGCTACGGCCAGGAGAGGTTCTTCTTCACCTGTGGCTGGTCTTCTTCGGTTGCTGCCGGACCCCGGGCGGAAATGATCCGCTCACGTTCCGGTTGTGCCCGTTCGAGGCGGCGCACACGGTTCGTATCTGCCGGAACGTTGGCGCCAAGGCGACCCGGGCCACCTGCAACCTGTTCGAGCATGAGGAGGCTTTCGAGTTCGTCGGGCGGCACGGGCTTGGAGAACAAGAAGCCCTGCATTTCATCGCAGCCCTGGTCAGCAAGAAACTCTGCTTGCTCAGGTGTCTCGACGCCTTCGGCGACAACCTTCAAACCGAGTCCGTGTGCCATGGCGATGATCGCTACAACGATCGTTGCGTCGCCTCCGGATTTATCGATTTGACCCACGAACGCCTTGTCGATTTTCAGAGCATCGATGGGGAACCGGCTGAGGTAGCTCAGGTTCGAGTAACCCGTGCCAAAGTCATCGATCGTGCAACGCACGCCCATGCGACGCAGGTCGTCGATCATGCCGAGCGTCGCTTCGTCGCCCGACATGGCAACGGACTCCGTCAGTTCGAGTTCGAGAAGTTCGGGCGTGATCTGCGTTTTGCGCAACGTGCGTGAGACCAGGTCGGCGATGTTTTGATGTTGGAACTGACGCGTTGACAAGTTGACGGCGACGGTGAGGTCGGGAAATCCGTTCTCATGCCAAGAGCGAGCTTGCGCGCAAGCAGTTTCGAGTACCCAATCGCCGATTTGGTGAATGAGACCGCTTTCTTCTGCAAGGCCGATGAACACGGTCGGAGAGATGATGCCGAGCGTCGGGTGATGCCAGCGAACAAGCGCTTCGACGCCGACGACATTGCGTGTCTCGAGATTCACCTTGGGCTGATATTCAAGACGAAGTTCGTTGTTCGAAACAGCGGAGTGAAGGTGAGTTTCGAGCATGAGGCGCTGCTTGCTCGCCTCGTTCATTTCCTTCGACCAAATAGCGAAGTTATTGCGCCCCGATTCCTTCGCGCGATACATCGCAGTGTCAGCCTGTGTCATCAGCGTCTGCAGACTTGCGCCATGTTCGCTGATTGCAATCCCGAGACTAGGGCTCATGAAGACAGGTCGGGGCTTCAGGTTGAACGGAGTCGAGAACCTTTTCAATAACCGGCGCGCAAGTTTGGCGGGAACGTCATCGTTGTCGAGGATCGGAATGAGAATCGCGAATTCGTCACCACCGAGTCGTGCAACAGTGTCGGTCGGGTCGACGCAGGACAAGATGCGCTTTGCAACTTGTTCGAGCAATTGGTCACCGACTTCGTGGCCCATGGAGTCGTTGATGTGCTTGAAGCGGTCGAGGTCGAGATACAGGATCGCCACTGAATCATCGAAGTTGCGCGCACGATCCAACGATTGAGCTGCACGCTCGCGGAAGAGCGCTCGGTTCGGCAGACCCGTGAGCTTGTCGTGCGACGCCCAATGCGTGCTCGACGCACGCGCTTGGACCATCGCAATCAAATGGCCGACCACCATGAGCGACAGCGCAATGCTGTATGTCGCGATTGCAAAAGGCGAGAGAACCAAGATGTCAGCAAGTACGAGCGTCAAGAGAGTTGGCCCGAGGATCACGGGTACCACGAGGTTGACCAGCCGCAGGCGGTTCAGCCTTGCGCCCGCTGGACCTGCAGGCTCCTCGTAATACGACATCGTAGGCTCTAGTGCGGCGAGCCCGATGAGCATTGCCGACAATGCCGCCATTGCTGCTGCCATGTGTGAGAGGTCCGACCGGCTCGAGTAGTCACCGACGAACGAGACAACAGCGGCGACGACCGGGATCGACTGTCCGACTGCGAGCGCCGAGAAGGCAAGGGGGCGATCTTCGAAGGAAAGCGTGAGATGAATTGTGAGACAGGCGAGAACGAGTGCCGCTGTCACGTCAACCGCTCCGGCAGGTCCTGAGCCAAGGTCGTAACCATGAATGCGGAGCACGGGCTCGATCACGCCGGCCCACGTGACCAACGAGATTGTTCCGGCCGTGATGACTGACTCCGCGTAGTGGTCACGAGCTCGGTCGCCGAATCTTTGCCTGGCCATGAGGACGAGGGCATAACCGGTCACCAGAATCATCCCGACGCCGAGCGAGGACTGAACCACCGAGGCAAT
>JBBSGY010000463.1:0-2655 GCA_038253645.1 Acidimicrobiales bacterium | reverse complement strand
TGGTCGTGGTGCACGGGATGATTGTTGCAGCTGTTCAGACGCGGACCTTCGTGTCCGAAATTTCTTAATGGGCGCGAAAATTGCCTGAAGATCGAGGGTGCACTAGCGCTCGTGGCTAGCTGACGGGTAAATCCCCGCCCTTCTGTCAGTTAGACGAGTGTCGCCGTCGCCATGTGACACCGGCGCTCACAACCAGAAGAGCACCGAGCCCACCCAGTGCCGCAAGCATTGGCCACGAGCCGGGCCGGGATCCATATGCGCCGATCGCTACATAAGCGGTCGTAGCGGGCAACATGCCTACAAGTGTGCCGATGATGAATACCGACAGTCGCAGTCTGGAGATGCCAGCAACGTAGTTGAACGCAGTAAATGGCACGATCGGTATCAGGCGGGCAACAAGAACTGTCCATAGGCCATGCGTTTCCAATTGCGTGTCGAATCGACGAATCTGGTTGCCGAGTAACGCGTGTATCCCTTCGCTGCCGAGCGTTCGAGCGATCAGAAATGCCATTACTGCGCCGCTTGTCGCTCCGCTGACAACAACGAGCAATCCGGTGGGTATACCGAAAATGGCGCCGGCAGCAATAGTGAAAACCGACTTTGGCAGCGGCGAAAGAGTTGCCGGTGCGTACACCCCGGCGTAGGCAAACGCTCCCCACACGCCCATGTGCTCGAAGGTGCCGCGCAGCTGGTGGGTACTGGGAATTCCGTAGATTCGATCGGCAAACACCAGAGCCAACAGAACCAGCAACAGGCATGCGAGGCCCCACCTGTCAAGCTGAAGTCCAACACCTCGACGGCTCATGCCAGATCACTTCGCAACACTGTATTTCGCAACACCGCTTTTCCGAACACTGTGCAGTGTTGGGTTGGAATTGTCACCGCGACTGCATCACCGGGCGCAACCTTTGTGTCGATAGGACCGTGAATAGTGAGTAGTTCCCCAGTGACGAGCGAGACCTGAATTGCACGATGCGTGCCTGCAAAGCGGGAGGTGACCACTGTGGCCCGCATCATTTGATGATTCGTTGTGTTCCCGATGCTGAGAGATTCCGGCCGAACCACCGCTACGGCTCGCCCGTTGTTCAGGCTGGTCGGTAAGCGCAGGAATCCGCTGCCGTCAGTGAAGACATTGTCGAAAACAGTTCCGGCTATCTCGTTTAACACCCCGAAAAAGCGCGCCGCGGCGAGTGACGGCGGATCGGTGTAAAAGCCTTCAGGTGGCCCGTATCCGGCCAAACGTCCATCGAGCATGAGAGCAATGCGGTCCGCAACCTCAACGGCTTCGGACTGATCATGGGTAACAAATATTGCCGTTACCCTTGTTTGGTTGTGCAGCTCGCGAACAAGAGAGCGCATCTCGACACACAGGTCCGGGTCCAGTTGAGAAAACGGTTCGTCGAGTAATAGCAGGCGCGGTTGGATGACGAGTGCACGTGCGAGCGCAACACGTTGTGCTTGTCCGCCTGACAGTTGCCCGACACGGCGTGTCGCGAGATCTTTCAGGTGCACACGTTCAAGCATTTCGTCGACGCTATGGCGAATATCGCGGCGCTTGCGCCTCTTCATTCGCAAACCGAAGCCGACATTGTGCGCAACGTCGAGATGAGGAAATAGCAAGGGCTTCTGAAATACAAGCGCCGCGGATCTTGACTCGGCAGGCGTGTTCAGCACACTTGTTTCGTCAAAGCAGATGTTGCCGCCATTGGGGACGATCAGCCCGGCGATCATCGAAAGTGTTGTTGACTTGCCACACCCCGATGGGCCAAGTAGGGCGGTGAATGAGCCCGCTGGTATGTCGAGCGATATCTGATCGACGGCCTTGGTCGTGCCGTAGTGCTTCGTGAGATCTTTAAGTGATACCGCGGTCGCTCTCATAACCGGGCCATCCCGACGCTGGACCCTGCATGGCGCAACAAGATACCCGAAGTCACAAAGACGGCCAGCAGTGGCGGACCAACGATTATGAGCGAGACGGCCGCCGCCGTTGTGGTGTCGGAAGCTCCGATTAGTGCGAACAGGACCAACGGGAGTGTCGTCACTTCTCCGCCGCCAATGAGCAGAGTAAGGAGGTATTCCGTCCAGGAGATCAAGAACCCGAACAGCGCCGCAATGATCATTGTCGGCCTGAGCATTGGAAGCGTCACATGCCGGAAGGTATCGAGTGGGCCTGCTCCGAGTGATCGAGCCTGGCGTTTGAAGTCGACATCGAAGTTGGCAAATGCCCCGCTAAATATAAGTGACGCGTACGGCACGGACGGGATGAGCTGAACCAGAATGACGCCGCCGATTGAGTCGGCCAGGCCAAGGTGAATGAAGAACACCTGAATTCCCAGGGCGACTCCGACCGCAGGAACAATCACAGGTAGGAGCAACAACACACGCACGAGGCCGCGACCGGGAAAGTCATACATGCCAATTGCGCGCCCAGCTGGGAGGCCGACGAGACAGGAGAGCGCGGCAACTGCTGTGGCGATGATTACCGAATTGAGAAGCGCATCAAGAATGTGAGACCGCGGATTGAGAATGCTGTTGAAACAGCAGAGGATAACAAAAATCCTTGTTTTCTTACGCCGATCACAAAGCAGATTGTCATCATCCAAATCGCGTAAGGATCGGTCGTTGCGCCAGCGGCACCCCCGGCAAATCCTGCGG
>JBBSGY010000462.1:0-2658 GCA_038253645.1 Acidimicrobiales bacterium | reverse complement strand
CGCCGCTGCCGGTACTTCGTTCACGACCGCAATCACTGCCTACGACTCGCAGGGTCAGGCTAACGACCTGAAGTTTGTGTTCACCAAGACCGGTGCAAACGCATGGTCGGCAGATGCATTCGACAACACTGCAACGAACATCGGAACCGTTGCACTGACATTCGACCCTACGACCGGTCGTCTCGCATCCTCGACACCTTCGCCTTGGACGGTCACGCCCACAAGTCCGCCATCGAACTGGCCGGTGCCCATTACGGTTGACTTCGGCAACCCGCTCGTCGACGCTGATGCACTTACCGAATACGGTGGCACTTCGACCGCAAGCACCATCAATCAGAACGGCTCGGAAGCAGGAACACTCCAGTCGTTCAAGATCTCCGACGACGGTGTCGTTACCGGCGTCTTCTCGAACGGCAAGAACCAAGCCGTTGGTCAGATTGCGCTTGCAAGCTTCAACAACCCGGTCGGTCTCGAGCGTTCAGGCTCGTCACTCTTCCGTACAACTGCTAACTCTGGTGTGCCGCAGATCGGCATCGCCGGCACTGGCGGTCGTGGATCACTCGCAGCAGGTTCGCTTGAAATGTCTAACGTCGACCTTGCACAGGAGTTCACCAACCTGATCATCGCCCAACGCGGTTTCCAGGCGAACTCGAAGGTCATCACGTCGTCGGACGAACTTCTCCAAGACCTGCTCAACCTCAAGCGCTAGTAATCCCTCGCACTAGGAGTCTGGGTTAGTAATCAGCACTCGGAAAATCCTCGTCATCACGGCTTTCGCCGTGGTGGCGAGGATTTTCACTTTTCGGAGTCCATTCGCTTCCGACTGTTGCCTTCTTGGCAACAGAGACGAGCACCGACGTCCACGGCAAAATGAATACGGCTATCGCAAGCAGCGCAGTTACGATCGGAAGATTGGATACGAACAGTGCAAGAAATGCAAACACTGCATAAACGCTGAGGCCGACAAAGATTATCCGCCGCCGGCGTCCTTGCCCTTCACCTGGTTCGTTCATGTCTCAACAATTGTGAGCGCGTGGTCGGCGTTGTTCAAGCGTTTCGGACCATCGTCTGCCGCAATCACGATGTCTTCGATTCGAACGCCGAACTTGCCAGGCAAGTACACACCCGGCTCGATCGAAAAAGTGTTACCCGCGAGCACGGGCAGTGGATTGTTCACAGCCATGTAAGGCTCTTCGTGAACCTCGAACCCAATGCCGTGCCCGAGACGATGAATGAAATATTCGCCGTATCCGGCATCTTCGATGACACCTCGCGCAGCTCGGTCGACATCACATGCGGGTGTACCTACGGTGGCGGCCTGCACACCGTTTTCCTGAGCGACGCGAACTGCTTCGTAGACCTCTCGCATTTCGGCCGTCGGTTCTCCGGTGAAAACAGTGCGCGTGATATCGGCAAAGTACTGGTTCATGGGACCGCCGAAGTCACAAACCACCGGCTCGTTTGGTTGAATCACTCGATCGCCGGGATTGTGGTGCGGGCTCGCCCCGTTTGGGCCGCTCCCGACGTCTGCAAAATCGACGCGGTCGAGGAGACCAACTGCTGTCAATCGCATGGAAATCTCGTCTGACACCGCTTTCTCGGTGCGCCCGATGAGCCGGACGTCACCGTTCAGGAGCTGAGACGCCACGCTGTCAGCCGCAGCGGCAGCGGCCGTAAGGGCAGCGATTTCGTCACGTTCCTTGACTTCTCGCAACGGACTTATCACCGCGGTCGCGGATATCCAACGCGCTAACGGCGCAAGTTGTTGCAATTGCAGCGTAAACTTCGACCAAGTCTTGTCTGAGACCGCGACGTTGTGTGCGCCGCCAATGAGTTTCGCTGCAATCTCGATCGGATTGTGACCATCGCCACACGGCGTGATATCGAAAACATTTGCATCCGCACGAACCGAGGCTGCCTCGACGAGCGGAACGATCAAGTTTGCCTTTGTGTCCGGACGTACTACAAGCATTGTGAGCCGCTCGAGGGGCACCGCCCGGTAACCGATTAGCCATGGAAGCTCAGCGCCCGTCGACAACAGCAACGCATCAATATCGAGCTCTGCCATGCGAGTACGGACACGATCCATACGTTGCAAACTCACGGGCTCACCTCCAACTGCTCGAGAACAAACTCCAACATTTGCTCGCGCATGTGCGCGCGCTCGTGCAGTCCCCTGGGTCCATGACGTTCATCCGGGTAGACCAATAGGCGATATGGAACTGCATTCTTGATCAAGGAATTGATCAAACGTGTCATGTGACGAAAATGCGCGTTGTCATCAAGCATGCCGTGAATGAGAAGTAGCGGCCCGCGAATTCCCCGAACATGATGCATCAATGACGAGTTTTCGTAGCCGGCGATATTCTGCGAAGGCAGCCCCATATAGCGCTCTGTGTAAAATGAGTCGTACGCGTCCCAATGCGAGACAAGTGATTGACCAATGGCTGCCTTGTACACGTCGGGCCGCTGTGCAAGACACATCACCGACATGTAGCCGCCGTAACTCGCTCCCTTGATCACTACGTGAGCGCGATCCACGATCCCTTCGTGGGCAAGAACGTCAATCGCGTCGACTTGGTCTTGCACTTCGATGCGGCCGAGATTGTGGTGAATAGGAGTCTCGAACGTTGTGCCGCGCGCAGCCATTCCACGGTT
>JBBSGY010000461.1:0-2672 GCA_038253645.1 Acidimicrobiales bacterium | reverse complement strand
CAGCGCCGCCGGTGACAAGTGCTTTCATGCAGCCCAGGGTACGCAGCAAATGCAAGTCGGACGCATTCAGGGCTTTTGATGACAGCTGTATGACCGTCCTCACCTTCCTTATCCAAATGCCGATCAGGCCGGGTTATGAACTTGCAGACCCCTGATTTAGCCACGCGTACGGGGACTACTCCCGTCCCATTTGTAGACCTGAAGGCACAATATGCCCTGGTCAAAGACGATGTCGAGCAAGCCGTGCTGGCAACCCTGAACAGGGGCGATTATGTCGGAGGCGCTGCCGTCTCCGAATTCGAGGCCAATTTTGCCCGGTACTGCCAGACGACCCACGCCATCGGCGTCGGCAACGGCACAGATGCCCTCCGTTTGGCCCTCGAGGCCGTCGGTGCGGCCCCAAGCAAGGAAGTGGTCACGGTTGCCCACACCTTCTTTGCAACCGCTGAGGCGATCGTCAACACCGGAGCCAGCCCTCGATTCGTCGATGTCGACAATGTCACGGGCAACATCGATCCTGCGCTCATAGAGAGCGCAATCAACGAACACACCGTCGCGATCGTCGCCGTTCACCTCTACGGACGCCCCGCGGACATGGACACAATCAAAGCTGTTGCACATGCCCACGGGTTGCCGGTCATCGAAGACGCTGCGCAAGCTCAGGGCGCGATCTACAAAGACCGTCGTGTCGGATCGCTCGGCGACGTCGCCTGTTTCAGCTTCTACCCGTCAAAAAACCTCGGCGCCGCAGGCGATGCAGGCGCGATCACAACGAATAATGACGAGATTGCCGATCGTGTACGTCTGATTGCGAACCACGGTTCACGGTTCAAGCACATTCACGACGTCATTGGCCATAACAGCCGCCTCGACACGATTCAGGCCGTGGTACTGAACGCGAAGCTGCCATTCCTCGATGGTTGGAACGACGCTCGCCGTTCACTGGCACGCGAGTATCACCGGGCCTTGGGTGAGATTCCTGCCGTCCGCCTTCCTGCGCCGGACAGCAACTCGTTTCGCAGTGTGCATCACCTATTTGCCGTACGTGTTCCTCAACGCGATGCCATTGGCCTCGAATTGCGTCACAGAGGGATCGCAACTGCGGTGCATTATCCGATCGGCGTGCACCGTCAAGCCGCATTCGGCGGACTCAGCGCTAGCGGGCTTCCGAACACCGAAGATTGGGCAGACAACGAACTGTCATTGCCGATGTTCGAAACAATGACCGGCTCGCAAGTCGCGACCGTGTGTGAAGTTCTCTCCCAGGTCGTTCGCTAACCAGTCAGCCTTAGCTCAACCCGCAGGTTTGGTTTTCCGTCGCTCCGCCGTTCAGTTCATTCATCCAGATACTCATCTCGCTGAACTGATCGCCGTTGCCATTCAGACCGCTACGACGACCGGCATCATCAGCTTTCCCGTTCGCGAAGCGAATAGTGTCAATCGTTTCGCGTCGATTTCGTGTGCAGCTGAAATATCAGGGTTAGATTTACCTCGTAGCTGGAATTTGAGGTGCCGTATCCCCGAAAAGAATGTCTTTTCGGGCAAGTCAGTGGTTTGACTGCTGTGTTTGCCAGCGCTTTCCATTCATGGAGGGAACGTGTCCTCATCAACTGATCCCCAACGACTTTCATCGCAGGATGACGAGGACTCGCCTGGGAACTTTGTCGAGGCTCCCTTGATGTCGGAGATGAACGCGTGGCTTGGAACGATAGACCAGGACAACTGGCGTCAACTCGACGCCTGCCCCTCGTGTAGATCGGCCAATACAAAGTCGTTCTTCACCGTTCGTAACTCTGCTTACGACAGATGTGATCTGTGCGGTTTGGTGTTTGCCAATCCGTCGCCGTCAGACGAAGTTTCGTCGGAGCTTTACAACAGCCCGATGTACAACAACTATCGCATGCTCGAACGCCACAATCAGGCAAAAGACAAATACTTCAGCTCAAGCGCTTACACCGACCAACGTGAACTTGCACGTTGGTTGTTGCGTCAAGGCTCGATAAATTCGGTTCTCGATTTTGGCTGTGGTACGGGCAACTTTCTCGCGCTCCTGCGTGACGAATTTGAAGTCACGGATGTAAACGGTCTCGAGCTCAACGAAGAAAGCGTCGAAATCGCACGCGAACAATACGGGTTGATGATTGCAACCAGGAAAGAGCAGTTGCCGCATGACAAGTTCGATGCGGTTGTGCTGTTCGAAGTTATAGAACACATCGCTGATGTGACTGCTCTTATGGCTGAAGTTGTGAGCTTTGTACGTCCGGGCGGATATGTGTTGGTTAGCACGCCAAGTGTCGACAACTTCATTGCTACAGAGCATCCGTCGGTATGTTTTCACTACACGGCATTTAGCCACATCAGCATGTTACCGATCGCGGCCTGAAAGACTTACTTCTGAGAAACCATCTAGAGACTGTCGATGCCCGCTATGACTACCTGAATTTTTCGGTAAAGCCGGTTTTCTGGTCAATGTTCTACGACCTGGACTACAAGAGTCCCCAAAGCGAGTCTGATTTCAATGATAGTTGGTGGGTTCCAAACGAGAATGGTTTGCGACTCAGATGTCGAGCCGGTCGACAACCATCATTTCCACCGGACATTGCAGCGCTGGTAGACCACCTCGATTCGCGTGTGTCGCCATCGTTTGGCCAACAAATAGATCACCTATACGT
>JBBSGY010000460.1:0-2689 GCA_038253645.1 Acidimicrobiales bacterium | reverse complement strand
TACGCGTGCTGCGCGACCGCGTACGCAAGATGACGAACATCGCGACGCCGATCACTACGGCCCATGCGAACGGTGAAACCGAGCGGTGCGATGTCTTTCCCGCTGCTACCACCTCGTTATGAACCGCTCCGAGCGTGTGGAGTTGCATTGTGTCGCCACGCGGCTCTGCCGCGGCCGGGATCGCAAATCCGCGATCAAGTAACTCCACCGCTTTCGGGTAAGGGCTCGGCGCACCGAAAACCACCGCGACCATCGTGCGGCCGTCACGTTTTGCGGCACCTACAAATGTGTTCTTTGCCTTCGTTGTGTATCCGGTCTTCATACCAATCGCGCCGGAATACGTTTCGAGCATCTTGTTGTGATTGATCACGTGGCGCGTGCGGCCGTCAGGAGCGACGAACTCGTATCGCTGTCGCATCACGATCGGAGCAAGCTCGGGATTTGTCAGCACAGCGCGAGCAACAATTGCCATGTCACGCGCGCTCACGAGATCACCGCCGTTGTTCGACCATTCGGAGTCGTCGAGTCCGGCCGGGTCGTTGAAGACGGGTGAGTCGGCGAGGCCGAGCTGCATTGCCTCATTCGAGCGGTCGATTGCAAACTGCGTGAGGCTGCCCGAGGCCGCTTCGGCAAGCGCAACCGCAGCGTCGTTGGCGGACGAAAGAAGCATCGCATTCAACAGTGTTTCGAACGGCCACTGCTCGCCCTGCTTCACGTCTATCTTCATCGCCGGCATTCGGGCTGCGTTCGCACTGATCGGGACCATCGGGTTGCCGTGCAAACGGTCCGTTACCACGAGCGCTGTCATCAACTTCGTGATGCTGGCGGGAGGAAGGCGTGCGTGGTCATCGTGCGCTTCGAGCACCGCTCCTGTGTCGTGATCAACCAGAATCCAAGAATGCGGATCGGGCGGCGATGGCGTTCCTTGTGCGAACGCGGGCGAACCTGTGAATAGTACGCAGGCGATGGCTAGAGAAAGGGCAACGTACCTGCGCACGAGCAGTGAGAGTAACGATTCCCTCGACGCATCTCAAGGATGCCGTTTTCATGAGCGGTGAATGCCGATACGGCACTTCGAGCTCACGAAAACCTGCCGGCTTGGCGCGGCAAACGATCCTGCGGACGCAAAATGGTTAACGTGGGGCCTACACACATCCGATCCAGGGGGGTTCAATTAGATGGGGATTCCATCGATGGTGTTTCGCAAAGTCATGCTCTTCAGTGGCGTGTTGATCGCCATTGCGCTCGCCTCGGCGGGTCCGGTTTCGGCCGCCACTCTTGGGCAGTACGACCGCCCCGATGCCTCGCTGAATATTACCGCCAACAGGTGGAATCCGAACAGCGCAATCACCTTTGTCGGAGCGCACTTCTCGCCGAATGAACGCGTGACGCTCGGCTTTGCCGGTGTCACCGCGGACGTTCCCGCAGGCGCCGACGGTTCATTCAGCTGGCCGTACCACGTGCCGAACGTCGCTCCGGGAAATTACAACTTCACGGCAACAGGTGTCTCGTCGCATCGCTACGCGGAATTCAAGTTTCCGGTGCAGCCGTTCAATGCGTGGGGCGAGCCCTCGTCGTACTGGTTCCCTGTGGGTACCGACCTCAAGTTCTCGGGACACCGCTTCGGCCGATCCGAACTCGTCGACGTCTACCTCGATCGCAACATCGTTTCCACGTTGCACAGCGACATCGACGGCGAGTCTTCGAATCAAGGTTCATTCCACGTTCCAGCATCGCTCTTCGGAAAGACGCTCAACTTCAAGTTGGTCGGGCGCAGCAGCCGCGCTACCGCGACTTTTACAGCGAGCGTTGCCAATTGGCCGTTGCTGTCCAGCAACCCGTTGCTATCCGACAAACCGTTGGGCGGCCCGACCATTGTGCCGCCGAAACTCAACACAACAACGTTGACCGCGCAGTATTCGGGACAGCCGCTCTGGCAAGCGCTCGACTTCACCGGCGGCAATTTCGACGTTTGTGACTTGCGAGTGACCGCCACCGGTCCTCCCGGCTCAACCATCAGCTACCCATCAGGGCATTCGTTCAGTCAGCCACACAAGCAAGCTGGGCTTGGTCAGGGTATGAATGACTTCGTGGCGATCAATGTGGTTCCGCCCAGTTCGGTGACCACCAACCAGTCGGTCGTCGTCCATGTTGCATATACATCGTGCCTAGCTCCGTCAACAGTCAAGCACTTCAACAAGTCGCTTACGCTTCCAATCACCGTTGGTGCTCCGTTCAAGCAACTCACGACCGACGTCGGCGATATCACAGCGGGCGCTTCGCAGTGGCTGTCGACCTACTACGAGGGCTTCGACGGCAACAACACCGACTTCAAAGTCACAGTCACAGACTCACCTGGCGCCACCATTACCTACCCGTCGGGGCGCGCTTTCACATCGCTTCAAGGTGATTCGACGCTTAGCTTCGGCGAAACAGATTTCGTCGCCATTCACATCGACACAGCAGGTCTCACTCCGGGCGTTTACGTACTGAGCCTCAGTGCTACTGCGGGGCCGCACGCTCAGAGTCCGTCACTTGCGTTCCACGTTGTGTAACGGTCCGCGAATGCGATAGATATCTCTCATCACACCTCGACCCAGTTCAAGTAAGTCAGTGAACAGTGCAACGCGCGTGCGGATGTTCGTCACGAGCGTTGCGCTTTTCGCGGCCATGACTGCAATCGGCTTCG
>JBBSGY010000459.1:0-2695 GCA_038253645.1 Acidimicrobiales bacterium | reverse complement strand
ACGTGGTTTGGCGACTCCTGCACGCACTCCTGAGTTCACGGTGGCACAGCATTCGTTTTCGGAAAGCCCGGCCTCCATGCCGGCCGAGATGAGTGCCGTGGTGACATCGAGTTCGTGAAGCGCTCCGCTTCCGACGATTTGACCGAGCTTGAATGCAGCGCGGTTCAAGGTTTCGTTACGTACTCCCTCGGGGGCTTGTTCGACAGTGCGCACCTCACTGGCGAAGGCAGCAGTGGCCCATCTGTCAGTTGTCGAAACCCGAACAACTGGCGGAACCTGCGTTGTTTCGTGTGTCGGCACTCGTGTCATCTCGACCAACCATTCCGGAATTGGTTCGATGGGTAAGTCGGCAGCGACGAAGTAACGCTTGCCCGACGCGTGCAGGCTTGGTGGCGCAATTACGTACCCTCCTCCGCCACGAACGTCGAGCCCTGGCCCGAGCCGTCCGGCGCTGTTGCGAATGTCGTCGCCCTTGTGGGTGAAGTAGAAGTGCAGTCCGTCTGATCCAGTTCCGATCGTCAGTGTCTTTGGCAACGAGCCGTGGTCCTTGATCAACGAACTGAGGCTGGCAAGGCCACCGTGTTCGGGGTCGACGTCGACAACAACGAGCTTGCTTTGCACTCCGGTGCAGATGCCGATATTGGCATCGGGCCACCGGCTCCACCAGCGCCGAACCTGTTCGAGGTCGGTGGTCGCAGCCTTGAGCCCGTTCTTCACAATCGGATGTTTCCCGGGTGACGAACACTGAGGTGATCGGCAAGCGCAACCGCTGCTGCGAATTGTGTGAACCGGAAACACCGGCCAACCAGAGGCTGCGTAGCCAATTGCATCCGACATGGGCGTTGCTGTTGCTGTGACTTGGTGAGCCGTATTCGTCATGATGCCTTCCGTTCTTCTGTATCTGGCTTTGCCAGCGCGCTGAGGTGTTTGTCGGTGAACCACGGACGTAGCCGAACGTGTGCGGGCAGTTCCGAGCCGTAGATGAGAACGGCTTCGTTCACGCTCATCCGCCGCAGCGTTTCGATCGGTGCTGCACGTCGATAGGTGGTGTGCTCCGAGACTGACCGCCGGTCGCTACTCAGATCCCGTGAGTGGTTCTGCTGGGTTTCGGTGACATCACCGATCAGACGTGACACGTACTCGAGAGTGTGAGTGTCGGAAATGCCGGTGCCGAACAAGACCGCTCGATGGTTGTTGAGCACCGTCGACGCCCGGTCCCGGTAGATGGCTTTGAGTTGCGCCATGTCTTGCCACACGGTTACCAAGCTCAAGTTGTGACTCCGTGCCGTCGATGCGTAGTTCGGTAGGTCTCGAAGCGGTGCGGTATTTCCCGCCTCATCGAGCAATGCAAGACACGGCAGCAATAGCGATCCGCCCTGAGCAAGCGCGGTGTCGTATGCAGCTCGGATTGCCTGTTGTAAAAGAACCGTGAGTGCGGGACGTAGTCGAGCTTGTTCGTGTGATGTGGCAACCACATAGATCGTGTTGTTGCCAGAGAGCCATTCGTCGAAATCGATGTCGGAGTGTTTGCCGACGTTGATCACGGACGGATCGCCGTAGCACGACAAGATGTTCTGCACGGTTGCGAACACCGAGTCACGTAGACGTTGGTCTTTGTCCCAGAGCGACCGTGCTGAAACAAGTGGCGCAACTCGTTCCTGCATTGACGATTCAGCGAGCAGACGTTCCTCGACCTCGATACGCACCGATACATTGGCATCGATTGCGACCGTTTCGTCCAACTGCTCTTGAAAGACAGTCGGCCATTCGTGATGTGGCATTTCTGCATAGTCGGCAAATTCATCACCGGTGCGTAAGAATGACTCCCGCATTGCGCGAATGACTTTCGGCCGAGCTCGCTTGGTCGCGTCGGCCCGCAGATCGTCACCTTCGGCAGATGTGAGGATGGCCGAGATATCGTCGTCGAAAGATGCTGAGTTGCGCAACGCCCCTTCGACTCGATCACGTTCCTGGTTGTCGATCCACGCAACGACTTCTGCCATTGTTGCGCCCGAAGTCGCAGCAGCGAACAAGTAAGGAGCCAGTGCCTTTCGAGCTTGGGTGTACCAGTAGTCGCCATCCGACACGGTGTCGAGGCGCGCTTGGGCTGCTTCGCACAGCCATGCCGATGTTCGCAATGCGCCTTGCCATGTGTCGCACGACGCCATCGGGGTCCACTGCGATGATGGCTCGCCTGAACACTGTGTCGGGTCATAGATCCAGACACGTCCGTGACTGCGACGGTGTTCAACTGTTGCAGCAATCAGGTCGGCCTTGACCGAGGTGGCAATGATCGGACCCTGCCATTCGAGCAGCGCGGGAATGGCGAAGCCAGCCGTCTTTCCACAACCCGTGGGACCGATGACGGCAAGACTGGTTTGAATCTCGGTAGCCACCAACCTGGAGCCGACGTGACCAAGTGTCAGTCGACCGGGTTGGGCGTCGTCGATGTGCAGCTTTCTCAGTGCGGACGGTTTGGCAAAGCCACCTTTGCGTTGCCCTCCGAGGGGATTGCGATCGTGGCGCATGTTGAAGTGCTGCCAACCAAGTGTCATGCCGGTGAGCAGGGCGGCGAAGAGAACGAACTCGACTATCCAGAAAGCCACGGGATGAACCACAACGGCAGCAGGGTCTTGCCATCCATTGCCGGGTTGACTTGGATCAGTCCACACCAAGAACAGCGCGGCGATGCTGT
>JBBSGY010000458.1:0-2704 GCA_038253645.1 Acidimicrobiales bacterium | reverse complement strand
TCAAACGACATGGTCATAGAGGCAGGAACGGGTAGCTGGTCTGGTGCGCTCGAGGAGTCAAGTGCGACAGCGCGGGGAATGTTGAAGACAACTACACCCGCGCTGTCGACGAAGCTGATTGATCCATCGCTGTTTGGTCTGCCTGTGACTCCTTTCTTGTTGATGGTGAAATGAAATGTCGGATTCGTCGTCGGCTTGGCCTTGACGACGATCTCTTCTTTGAGTTGCGTACTACCGACGGTGTAGCGAAGGTCGGTGTTTGGGA
Source organism: Acidimicrobiales bacterium (assembly GCA_038253645.1). Lineage (GTDB taxonomy): Bacteria > Actinomycetota > Acidimicrobiia > Acidimicrobiales > JBBSGY01 > JBBSGY01. The sequence goes on along the minus strand of JBBSGY010000458.1, from coordinate 2,439 downwards.
TCACATTCGAATACGTGACCGAGTTGTCCTTGCTGACAGCGACTTTGCCCGGCGTTGCGCCTTGCAAGTCGAAGCCGAGCGCGTTGGTGCCGGCAAGAGCGTTTGCGGTGCCGTTGCCGCTTTGCAGCGCGAATGACGAGTCCATCCGGCCGTAGTTGTTGTGCAAGCGCGCGTCGGGACGGACAGTGATGTTGCTGTCGATCTTTTGCCATTTGCCGGTCGGGTCTTTGAGATTGATCTCTTGTGACGAGATTGCCGAGGTCTGTGTGCCGTCACCGTTGTCATAAACATCGCTGTTTGCTGTGTGATCGATGACTTTCGACACTCCGGGCTTGAAGTGATCACCACGCTGATTCTGCACCTGGTTTGCAAGGCCTTCACGCGGCGGACCGTTCTTGAAATCACCGGTCGGGATCTCAGGAACTACTTTCTTTGACTTGTTCGACACAAGCGCCTTGAGTTTGTCGGCAGTTGTTGGTTGGGCAACGTTCGGCGAACCCAACGCTTGCGCCGGAGTTGTCTGCAATGGCAGGAGCACTGTTGCTGTCGCAATCGCTATCGTAATCAACGTGCGTCGCGTGATTCGCTTCGCGGATCCGACTCTCAAACCTACATGCTCGCCTGATTGCACGCGGGCCGCGCGTTGGTAGAACAGATTCCAGTGATTGAAACGACGACGCGACATGCACGCTCCTGTATTTCGTTTCGGCGTGATGACTCAGAGGCGCGGTCGTGGTCTGCGAGAGGCGCGCGGGGGCTCCGGTGAAAAGTTACGTCGAACAGTTCTTGATTTCTATTGACGGTGTCGACAATTCCTCAAGAAACCTTTATAGCGATTTTGTTACAGATCTAACCTTGCCAATACTGCAAACGGTGATTTACCGAATCGCGCGACTCTTGGGAGTCCAAGTGGTTCCCCCTTGAATCTCGCGATTACGCTGTCATGGAAACGCAAGACTGCGTGTTACCCGGGAGCGGGCCTGTCAAGAACTTTGTGTAAGTAGCGGATCGGTTAGTAGGGGTGGGCGTTACCATCATGGACTGCGGAATCGACGACATCTCAGCGAAGTCGCCTTACAACATCGTTCGACTTCGCCTTGCCGTGTTTGAAACCGAGCAAGGCATTGCATGGGACACCGATCTGGACGGTTTGGACGCAGACCCTGGGCACTCGTCACTTATGGGTTGAAGCTGACAGTCAGGTGCAGTCCTATCTTCGAGTGTTACCCGACGGCGATGGTGGATGGAAGCTGGGTCGTGTGTGCACGAATGCAGACGACCCAGGTAATGGTCTGTCGACACAACTCAATGGATATGCCGTTGGGAAGCACGGAAACCGCCGAGTAACTATCTCCGCGGAGTCATACCTGGAACGTTGGTACTCGAAGTCCGCTTCGAGTCGACTGGAGAACGCTTCGACATTGCAGGCATCGAACATCTCTCGATGATCCGGGCGGCGCAGTGATATGACATCACGCAACGGAATCGATGGAAGCGCAGGCGATGGAAGCGCAGGCGATGGAAGCGCAGGCGATGCGGACTACGGCAAGATAGGTGGAACCTACACGGACTTCCGTAGACCTGAACCCAGAATTGCTCAAGCAATTGAAATGGCACTTGGGCAAGCCAAGACAGTGACAATGTTGGCGCTGGTGCCGGATCTTACGAACCAACATCTCGCGACGTGACACCGGTCGAGCCTTCCGCTGCGATGCGCGACAAACGTCCCGCGGAATTGGCATTGGCCATCGATGCTGTCGCCGAAGCTTTGCCGTTTGAGGAGATTCTTTCGATGCGGCGATGACGACATTCAGCGTTCATCAATGGAGTGATTTAAAAGCGGGACTGTCCGAGATGCGCAGAGTCACCAAAGGTCCAGTAGTTGTTCTCACTTGTGACCCTGACCTCGTGCGTGCGTTCTGGCTGTATGAATATTGCTCCGAAGCCCTCGACACCGAAGCGAGCCGCTATCCCAACATCTCTTCAATCGCCGAGATACTTGGTTTGAACGTCAGAGTGAACAACGTTCCAATACCACTGGATTGCGCAGACGGTTTCAATGAGGCTTACTACGGACGACCAGAAATGCTTCTGAGACCTGAGGCAAGGCTGGCATGTTCCGCCTGGAGCTTCGTTGACGAAGATGCGACTCGACGATTCGAGGATCACTTGCGCAAGGACTTGAACACTGGTGCCTGGGGCGAGAAGTACGGGCATTTGCGGTCCGTCCCCCAATTTGAAGGCTCATTGCGCCTCATAGTCTCAGCTCCCTAACCCCAGCGGTCGGCGACCAGCCAGTTACGTCGACGCCATTGTCGGTGCAGTTCCGTACGTAACGCCGAAGCGTCACCGCGGAATTACTACCGACGTTGCCATCCCATTCCAGCTCGAAATATGCAACGAACGTGCAGCTCAGAGTGTAGATCCAGCGCCTTCTCC
>JBBSGY010000457.1:0-2710 GCA_038253645.1 Acidimicrobiales bacterium | reverse complement strand
GTTGGTCTGGATGTTCATGATGCCGCGTGAATTAGTGTTTCCAGGAGCCGACGGGGGTTTGATGCTGTATGTTGTTCACATAATGGGGCGAATGCCCCTAATTTGCGGTTAGAAGGTGGAACAACGACTCCCATTTCGTTGGAAGGCCCTCGTCGAGTGACCGTTCAACCACTGCTGAGACAAGGCGAGAAAAGGCCAGCTTGCGCTTGCTCAGCTGCCATTCGCGCAGCACGGTAACGGTATCTACCGAACCGTGACCTCTTCCAAGTTCCTCAAAGTCAACTCGATGCAGTGCGTGCTGCGACGTCAATTCCTGCCTCCTTGCATTCATTTACCAACACCGAGCCTATGTGGGTAATCAGCGCGAACAGATCACTGCAGTAAACGGACGGATTGAGGAAACCAGAGCCGGCACTGTATCTGTGAGGAAAGTACCCGCCACCGCAGACGTATCCAAGCGGGCATCGCCGGCAGATCTCACACAGCCCGGCTTCGCCGAGCTGACGCGCGGCAACAGACGGATGAGCAAGCACCGCGTCGAGATCGTGATCAAAGACGTTCATGCCCGTCTGAACAGCGCCGTCAAAGGTTGACTTGAGAGTATCGACTTGCTCGAAGGAACCGTCGGTATCGATGACAGCCGTGGCGACCGGACTGAGCCCGATAGACTCCAGACGGCTCTTGTGGCCAAAAAACAAGCGCATGATCTGCTCGAAGAGACGGATTCTGGTAGCCCTTTCAGGTGCCCCGTACCAATGATCGAACACTGCCACGAGCCAGTCGGCGTAGGGCGTTTCGCTGGGATCTGATCTGCGACGAGGCGGAGGCGCTGTCCAGTTGCCGTGCGGCAGCAGGAGATCGATCGCAGGCGGTGCGAATTCGAGGAGCGCCTCATACGTCTCGATGGGGTCGTTCTCGATGTCGACGACGGCCAGCAAGCCGGCGTAGAGGTGTTTGTGCGGTCCCTGGCGCAACGCGTCGAGACGTGCCGCCACCTGTTCGTAACTTCCACGCCCGCTCGTTTGATGACGATGCCGGTCGTTCTCGTGCCGCCCTCCGTCGAGGCTCACGCCGATCTTGACATCATGGGTGGAGAGAACGCCCAACGACTCATCGCTCAACAGCATGCCGTTGGTCTGGATGCTGAATCGCAAGGTTGTGATACCAACAAGCCTTGCCCGGATGGTTTCGAGGATGTTCGCAAGGCGCTGGCGTCCAACGAGCAACGGCTCGCCGCCGTGCAAGATGATGTGGACGGATTTCAGCGAATGACGGAGTGCGTGTTCCGCGATCCGTTCCGAAGCCTTGACCACCACGGCGTGTGGCATGTGAAAAGGCATCGAGGACCACGAGGTGTCCGCCATCTCGTAGATGTAGCAGTAGTCACAGGAGAGATTGCAGCGACTGTGCACCTTCAGAATGAACTCTCGAAGGGCGACCGGCTCCACTCCGGCTCGCAGGTCGGCAGCGCTCATCGTGTTCGGCCACTCAAGGCCGCTCGGCTTGGTCGAAATCTGCACGGGAACTCTGGTCATCGCTCCCGCCCGACGGTCGCGAACGTCGTCGAAGTGGTGATGCCATTGCAGCAAAGGTCATGTTGAGTGGTCTCATGAACGACCGTATTTGCGACAAAGGAGTGACTGCCCACTCGGGGTTCGTACCCCGTCCATAATCCGTGTCCATTATCAACGTTTCGCATTTGTGGTCGATGGCCTTTCTGATCCCGTTTTTGAGATGGGTGATCTGCTCGGCTACACGCGAGTCTCGACGCTCGAGCAGAACCCCGACCTGCAACGTGACGCGCTCAAAGCAGCCGGCTGCTACCGGGTCTTCACGGACAAGGCGAGTGGATCGCTTGATGCTCGCCCGCAACTCGCCGAGGTGCTTGATCAGCTCCGTCTCGGTGACACGCTAGCCGTCTGGCGACTTCTTGCGACCAAGCAACTTTGGCAACGCCTCGAAGGCGGCCAGAACCCACTGTTCCTGCTGCGGTCGCGCCGTAGGTAATCTCGGCAGCCAGTTCCAGAAGAAACCGACGCACCGTCGCGAAACGTTTGATGAGTTCCGTCCGCCACTCTTCGTCTGCATCGGAGTCGCTAGCCGGTGTCATCTCCGAGACAGTGGAGACTGCGGCGGCGAGTTGTGATCGTGGCGCCACTGCCTCGATGCGCTCCCAGATCTTGGTGACGGTTGTCCTTTCGTCGAAAGTTAGTAATGCCTCGACGGCAGCAACCAGCTTGGCCGGCTCGCGCTCGTAGCTCGGAAGACGGGCCGGCTTCTCTTTGACGACGCCCGCTGCGCCCGCGCCGGCAGGTTTGTAGTCATCAGCAGATCGAACAGGTCGAGTGCGTCGTCGATCGCCTTTGCTTGTAGCTGTGAGGTCGTCGCAACAAGTGTGGCAAAGCGCCGAGACGGAGCACGGCGGCGCAACGAAGCTGCTTTGGCTGCCATGCCATATCGGGAAAGTTCCACCAACCGCCGAGCTGGGATAGCCGACAGGTCAAGTATGGCCACTCCGATTGTCGACACCTCGGCGATCCGCCCGAGTGCCCATTCAGCTCTGGACCCGATACCGGCACCGGTCCTTTGCGCAACCGGTCCAGCTCGGAGGATCGCTGATTATCGACGACAAGTAGGAGCTCATCGAGCGTGTGTCGTTGCTCGGGCGTCAGAGGGTCGGAGATCGCGTTCCACAGTCGATGATTTGTTG
>JBBSGY010000456.1:0-2713 GCA_038253645.1 Acidimicrobiales bacterium | reverse complement strand
TCATCGCCGGAAAGCTGCCGCTTCCGACATTGTCACGACCACTCTCCGCTACCCACACGATCTAGCGAAGAGCCCGAAAATGCAAACACGTTGGAAACTGGAGCAGGCAAAACGAAGGGAGGTTATTGCAAGCGCGCTCTTGCAAGACGGGCTGGGCAACGCGCCTAAAGCTACCTTTGACCTCCTCAGGGAGTTGCAACCACAATCATCGGTTCCGTCCCTGATCGCGTTAGTGCGTTCTGGTGGCGCGACGGTTGAACGACGACTTCTCGCCGCCCAGGTACTGCACACGCTGATCCCAGGTCACCCGGTGTTCATCGAGACGTTCGAGGGAGTACCGAACTCCCAACTACAACTTACTCTCGCGAGATACGCGGCTGCTGGCGACAGCCGGAGCAGGGAGAGACTGTTGGCGGTGCTCCAGGAGCCGATACGGACAGTGACGAGCCCGCTTTCCATTCCCCATCCAGATCCGACGCAGGTGGCGGCTATGGACGCGCTGGCGATCAACGGCTACGCAAGCGGCGATGAAGTGTTTCGCAACGTCGTCGCTGACGAATCAATACACTTCCAAGACTTTCGGAGAAATGCCGCGGCGATCGCCTTGAGAAGTGGTGACAGCGCCGTGTTAAAGCGGTTCAGAGATGCGATTCGCGAACGGCCCGACGAAGGGCGGGCTTGGCTCGAAGGTGTCAGGTTGGCAGGCCGCGAGACTCCAGCACCGCTGCTGGACGACATCGGCCAACTCGTGCACGTGTCCGTCAGAGAGTGGCGTTATCTCGCGATGGCAGCCATTCGCTCGTCCAGGAACGGGCGATTCGTACACCCACTAAATCCACTCGCCCACGGATTCGATCCGCTCGTGGAGACAGTTGTGCTTGCCCTCGGAGCACTCGACGATCCAGGCGGTCTCGCATCGGTGGAGCGCGGTTTGGTGCTTCAACGCATCTATTTGGACCCAGGCAGAACTGTCGACCTGAGAATCAACGCGGCCACATCGGCGATTGCGACTCAGGGACCACGCAAACCGACCACGCATAGCCTGGTCGAGATACTCACCAGTACTCACATTGAGACACCCGCCATGAGGGCATGGGCGGCCTCTGTATTGATCGGAAACTCCCACCGTGCTCACTTGCCTGCTGTCCCAAGCTCCGCGAGGCTTGCTGCCCCTTACTTCGACAAGGTTCGTGATGTATTCAAAACGTGTAGTTCAGGCGCCTTGATGCGAGATCCGGACTCCTCCTCGGTCACATGCAATCGGATGAATCGACAAAATTTCTTCTCTTAGCCGCAGAAGGGCTGAGGCCCGGTCGACGCTTGGATACCGTGCTGGAAGCACTCGCCGCGACTCGCGACCCGATCGCTTTGAGCCGGCTGGCAGACGAGGTCGAATCGAATCAAAATGGAATGCGACTCTTTGTTACTCGCCTTCTTCGCCTGACAGATGACATCAGCGTGATCCCAACGCTGGCGGAGGTCGCATACTCTGGCACGACGGAAGAACGCGTTGCTGCTGTCGCGACGATGGATGCTGTCATGACCAATTATGCAGGACGTGTGTTCTCGCGCGGAGATGCAGCGATTGCTTTGTAGCTTCGCTGATGCAACGTTCACGAACCCATCCGTGCGTTCCCTCAATTCGAAAATCAATGCACGTGCCGCAATGACATCACTGCCGACTCACCCGTTCCCAACAACGTTGAGCCGTTGACTGACGGTCGAAAGTTCGCTGCTTGCGACGTCTTGGAGGCTTGATACGCATGTACGACACCGTTGCCGCATGACCGATGAGGTTGTGTACCGCCACAGGCAACACGGGTGTGCTTCGACGAAGCAAGCATCGTCAGGACTCCGAATTCCGCAGCCTCCATGTCTGCAGCAGCACTTCAGCCAGTGAGGCAATAGCGTCAAACGAACCGCAACGGACGGCGTGGCACGCGTTCCCTGAGATTGCATCACCCAAGGTCTCGCGGCGAACGACTCGGTTCTTAATAGTCCACTGGAAGACGGCTCTCGCGCTCAAAGACGGCTCGAATGGCAGAGGTCGCATTAAGCACACGCGGAAAGCCGACGTATGGCAAGCACTGGAGGATCGCCTCGACAATCTCGCTGGGCTCTAGGCCAAAGCTCAACGCTGAAGTTGTATGCGATTGGATCTGCAGTTCGGAACCGCCAAGTGTGGTCAAACAAGCCAACGTGACGAGTTGGCGAGTCTTGAGATCAAGGCCTTCGCGAGCCCAAACATCCGCGTACGCCCACTCGGCGACGAAACGACCCAAGTCTGGACAGACGTCCGCGACATTCTCCTTTAGTGCATTCCATGCGTCATGGTTGCATGCGTTGAGGAGCTCTTTACCTTTGTCATATCTGGAAGCTCCGGTCACTAATCCTGCCTTTCGCCGAGCCGAGACCCCATCGTTTCACGCGTACACGCGTAGAAGATCATTGCAAAATGTTGGACGGTCAGTATTCGTGAAACCCGTATATTCATGCTCGTGGTGAGCCTAAGACGAAACTAACGACACTTCAGAAACGCGTCTTCGCTGGTCAACAAGGTTTGGCAATGACTATGACCCTGATATTTCAGCCGACCCTGATTTGACGCTGTTGACAGTGTGATCTGCGCCGGTTACTCGTGTTGTCGATCTACATCGACCAAACGACGTGAACTTTGTAATTCGAGACGCGTTGGATCAAGGGTTTGTGATTT
>JBBSGY010000455.1:0-2720 GCA_038253645.1 Acidimicrobiales bacterium | reverse complement strand
TCGCATTGTCGCCGTGCCCGCTATTACCGGTGTGGCAGTTTTCGCCCAGTCCGGCGTAGCAAGCGCCAGCTCATACGGCGGCGACGACCACTCAGCGGAATATTTGTCGAATTTCGACTTTTCCTCGTTCTCAACGAGCAGCCACATCGAAGTCCTCGAATCCAAGTACGGCAGCTACGGTCAGAACGCGCCGATCGAGACTGCACCGTCCAACGACTACGGCACCTCCGCACCAGAGGTGAAAGCATCGCCGATCGAGACGGCACCGGCCAACGACTACGGCATGCCCGCACCAGAGGCAGCGCCGATCGAGACTTCACCGGCCAACGACTACGGCATGCCCGCACCGGAAGTAAAAGCATCGCCGATCGAGACTGCACCGGCCAACGACTACGGCATGCCCGCACCAGAGGTAAAAGCAGCGCCGATCGAGACTTCACCGGCCAACGACTACGGCATGCCCGCACCAGAGGCAGCGCCGGAAGTAAAAGCGATCGAGACATACAGCCGGCCTGTGGTCAAAGAGACGAAAGTTGAAGTGAAAGAGTGCGTCGTGCCGGTGGAAGCACCAAAGGTTGCCTACGTTGAGGAAGCTCCTGTTTTCGTCGCACCCCAGGTTGTCTCAGCACCCGCGCCCGTGCTAGCACCCGTACCCGTTCTTGCGCACACTGGTTTTGACACCGATGTCCTAGCTGCACTCGGCACGACACTCATCGGACTCGGCATTGCGCTGGAGCGTGCCGGGAAGCGCTCGAAGAACAAGACCAACTCGCAAATGGGTTGGGTATCGATTGCGGACAGCAACAACATCATGACTCTCGACTTCGTCGACGCAAACACAGCAGCCTGGCCACGAGTCGCAACTCTCGTCGGCTAACGCGTCTGGCGACATCATGCCGGAGCGGACGCAATATCCAGTACCTGACGCTTACCGGCGTTCACCCTCTCCAAGGTCGGGGTGTTAAGGGTCGACCTGCGACCACTTTCACCCCGTCTTCAGATTTTGGATGTAGCGGCGCAGGCAACTCGGAAGGTAAACGGCGTCTGAGATCGGACGCCGCTTAACCGCGACCCGAGCAACATGCTGCTAGGAGTAGAGCGTGTTTCGTAAGTCCAAGCTTCCCAACTCGTCCGAGCAGCGCCTGAGAGACCTGGGAGCGCCCGAATCGAGTGCCTCAGAGGCTCGCCTCCTCGCCCTCGGAGACCAAGTCCAGCAGAAATCTCACAGTTCATGGAAGCGGCGGATCGTCATTGTCCTTGCCACAATGCTCACTCTTGTATTAGTCGGCGGCGCCGGCGCGGCCGGGTACACCTTCTGGCGGTACAGCCAGGTTCACAAGTTGAGTCTGGGCGGCGTGCTGGATAGCGGCAGCTCGGGTCCGATGACGGTACTCATCGTCGGCTCCGACTCGCGACGCGATCTTGTCTCCGGACAGAAGAAGCAGTTTGGTTCAGGCGCCGCAGTCGCCGGGCAACGAAGCGACACGATCATGTTGCTGCGCGTCGATCCATCTACGCAGCGAGCCGCGATTCTGTCGCTACCGCGCGATCTCTATGTGACGATCTCGGGTGGCACGCACAAGGATCGCATCAACTCTGCATTTGATGGGGGCGCGTCGGAGCTCATCAAGACCATCAAAGAGAATTTCAACATTCCGATCGATCACTACGCGGAAGTCAACTTCGACACGTTTCGCGCCATCGTCAACAACATCGGGGGGGTGGAGGTTCCGTTCGCCACGCCAGTGCGCGACTTTGACCCGACCACCGGTCGCAACTTTTCGGGACTCGACATTCCGAGAGCAGGATGTATAAAGCTGGACGGCAATCAAGCCCTCGCTTACGTGCGCAGCCGCCACTACGAGATATATGAAGGTGGGCGCTGGAGATCAGATCCGCTCAGCGATCTGGGACGGGTCAAGCGTCAGCAAGATTTCATCCGCCGGGTTGCGCACAAGGCCGTCGACAAGGGAAAGACCAACCCATTGACGCTCAACGCGCTGATCTCCTCGTCGGTGAAAAACATCACTGTTGACAACGGTTTGACCGTGGGCGACATAACTCGCCTCGCAAGACGCTTTCAATCGCTCGATCCGACCAAAATCGAAATGTACACAATGCCGACCACGGCAAAAGTAATCGGCGGCGCTGACGTGTTAGTACCAGATCAGCGCGAAGCGAATGCGACAATCGACAAATTCATGAATGGCGTGCCGAAAGAGCCGAAAGAAACGACCACGACCAACGCGCGCACTTCGTCTGCGCCAACGACAGCAGCTGCGGTCTCCCGTTTCGTGCCGTCAACTCCGACATGTTGACGTTTACGGATTCGTCAGTTTGTCGCGCGCTTCGCGCAATGCTGCGGCCGCTGCCTTGAGATGCGCTGCAGATGTCTTTGTCGTAGCGCGAATCTCGTCAAGCGTTGTCTTGTTCGTCGGGTAGGCGTTTGCCTTCAATGCCAGCACCGCGTCGGTCTTGGTTGACGCTGTATCTTGCGCGAGCTTTGCCTCGTCGTGCGCTTTCTTGATCGAATTTTCGATAGCGATGGCGTCTTTGCCGGTGGATCGTTGTTTGGCAGTGACGGGTTCGAGCGACGTCGCTATCTCGTCGAGCTTGTTGGCACCCGCAGCTATCCCGTCAAGAGCGACCGCAGTGTGAGCCTGAGGCAACAGCAACACATATACGCGATAGTCGTCTACGACTGCCTTCAAGTAAGGGCG
>JBBSGY010000454.1:0-2725 GCA_038253645.1 Acidimicrobiales bacterium | reverse complement strand
GAGGTCACGGAAACAGTCATTGAGATCGTTCTCAACGCGGCAGAACTCGACATCTTCGAAGCGGAGCTGGTGACAGACAGCGGTGAGCGGGTCAGTGGTGCGGTGAATCTCGATGTCGAAACCGAGCGGGCGACCATCACGCTCGCGGAGCCGGTGCAAGCCGGCATCCACACTTTGAACATCACATTCGCCGGAATTCTGAACGACAAATTGCGCGGCTTTTACCGCAGCACCTTTCAAGACGATCGAGGCAATCAACACGTAATAGCGACGACCGAATTCGAGGCCACCGACGCTCGGCGAGCATTTCCGTGCTGGGATGAGCCTGAGTTCAAAGCCGTTTTCACAATCACGCTGATTGTCGATGAAGGCATGACCGCTGTCTCGAATGCGCGCATCATTGAAGAATCTTCCTTGGACAATGGTAAGCGTCAAGTCGAGTTCGCCGACACGATGAAGATGTCAACTTACATCGTTGCATTTATTGTCGGCCCGTTGTCGGCAACCATGCCGATCGATGTCGATGGCGTGCCGATGCGAGTTGTTTGTGTACCCGGCCGTGAACACCTGACGCCTTTCGCACTAGAGGCCGGCGCCGCCGCGCTCCGTTTCTTTACGACGTACTTCGGGATCCCATATCCGGGTGACAAGATAGACATGATCGCAATTCCGGACTTCGCCGCCGGAGCGATGGAAAATCTTGGATGCATAACTTTTCGAGAGACCGCGTTGCTTGTCGACACAAGTCGTGCGAGCCGTCTACAGATGGAGCGCGTCGCGGAAGTCATCGGGCACGAGATGGCGCATATGTGGTTTGGCGACCTGGTAACGATGAAGTGGTGGAACGGCTTGTGGCTGAACGAGGCCTTTGCAACTTTTATGGAGAGCCTGTTCGTCGACGATTTTCGCCCGCAATGGGAACGCTGGGTCGGTGTTTCATTTGCCAAGTCGAGCGCGATAGGCGTGGACAGTTTGAATACGACGCGCGCAATCGAATTCGAAGTGCGTTCTCCTACCGACGCGGAGGAGATGTTCGACGTTCTCACCTATTACAAAGGCGGCGCTGTATTGCGCATGCTCGAACAACACATCGGCCCACAAGTCTTCCGTAAAGGTGTGTCGGATTACCTCAACAAACACGCATACGGAAATGCTGAAACAACAGACCTGTGGGACGCACTGGACGCCGTTAGCGACCAACCAGTTCGGTCACTCATGGACACATGGATCTTTCAGGCCGGTCATCCCGTCGTGCAAGTTGAAACAACTGACGATCAGACGGTCAAGTTCACTCAACAGCGTTCGCGCTACCTCAACGAAACCACCGATAACACAATGTGGAGTATTCCGATTGTGTTGCGTGCTCGAGTGGACGGCCGGCTACACAACGATCGAATCTTGCTATCGAAGAAATCTGATTCTGTCGCGATACCCGGAAAGTTTGAATGGGTGGTCGCGAATGCAGGCTCGACTGGATTCTATCCGGTCAGCTACTCGCCCGACCTGTTACGACGGATTACCGAAAACATCACCGAGCTCGACGCTCTCGAACGGCACGCACTTATAAACGATTCGTGGAACGCATGCTTGGCAGGTCAGATGGACTTGACCGAGGTGACATTGATAGTGGAGTTGATGCGCGCAGATACCGACCCCAACGTATGGCGCTCACTTGTCATTCCGATACGCGCCCTCGATCATCTGGCAACAGACGAAGACCGCGGCGTCGTGCATGACCTCGCACGTTGGGTGAGCGCGCCGAACTTCGAACGGCTGGGTTGGGAAGCAACTTCGGGTGAGTCCGAGCAGGATGCAACGCTGCGCAGTCTCGTCATCGGGACCCTTGGTGCACTTGGTGGAGACGAGTCAATTCGCAAATCCTCGATCGAACGCTTGCACCAATACCTAATTGACCCGTCGTCTCTCGATCCTGAACTTGTTTCCGTTGTTCAGATGGTCGGCGCCGCGTCGAACGATCGAGAATTGTATGAACTGATCCGCCGTCGCATCAACGACAGTTCCCTTGCACCACAAGACACCGTGATTGCCCTACAAGCACTTGCGTCGTTTACTGAACCAGAACTCGTCGACCGCACACTTTCGATGCTGCTGACCGAAGAAGTTCGATCACAAGATGCTCCGTATGCATTGGTTGCCATGATTGCCCGACATGAGAACGGCAGCCGCGTTTGGGGCTGGCTCGAAGATAATTGGGACTCAGCACTCACAAGATTTCCCGACAACAGCATCGACCGTGTGGTCGGAGGTATCACTGGTCGCTTCGACCCAGAACTACTCGCTCGGGCCGACACGTTCTTGGAGAGACATCCTGTGCCGCACGCAGCGAAGTCAATACTTCAAACGCGTGAGCGAATGAAGGTGAACGTCAACTTCTATAACTGCAACGTCGGTGCAGTACACCGACTACTGAGTCAGTAGGCCGGCAGACTCCAGCGTGTCTTTCAACCCGACTTCGAGGCGTCTGTGCACATATCCGAGCTCACGCTCGGCTTTTCCACAGTCCGCCCAATATGTAACGCGATCCGACACGCGAATCAGCTCTTTCAGGTTCGGCGGATATCCGAGTTTAGGAGCAATAGATGGACCAAATGGCGAAATGACCTTCAATAGTGCAGTAGGTACGTTGACGTGCTTGAACTGGTGCCCGCCAATTCGCGCTGCTTGTTCGAGAACATCACTGAGACGCGTTATTTCGCCGCCGAGG
>JBBSGY010000453.1:0-2729 GCA_038253645.1 Acidimicrobiales bacterium | reverse complement strand
TGGACGTGGGACGCGCGTCTTACGACAACAGCGCTCCTGTTCGCGTTGTTCATCGGCTATCTCGCGTTGCGACGCGCTCCTGGTGATTCCGCAAGTCGTGCGAAACGCTGTGCTGTTGCTGCACTGATAGCGATTGTCGATGTGCCGATCGTGCACTTGTCTGTCGAGTGGTGGCGCACACTGCATCAGGGGCGCACGTTGTTGCGTCCCGACCCGACGATTCACGGATCGATGCTCGTCACGATGGTGCTCAGTTTTGTCGTAATGACACTCGTGTTCTCGTGGCTCACGCTCCACCGCTTCCGTTTGGAACGCATTGCGACGCAACGTGAAGACGCCGAATTGAACGAAGCCGTTGCGCGTCGTCGGGCCGAATCCAGTCGCGCCGAATCCATGGGAGTGTCCTCATGAATGGTTACGTAGTGGCCGGATATGTAGTGCCCTTCGCGGTGTTGAGCACATACGCCTACAGCGTGTTGCGCAAAGCGCGCCGGCTGAGACGCTCGTCAGTTGAAGCTCGCATGTCAGTTGAAAATAAGTGAGCGTCGCAACTCGCCGCCGCCAATGGCTTGTAGTTGGAGTTGTTGCACTGCTCGCGATTGCGTTCTTTGTGATTCAGGCTCTCGGCAACGCAACGCTGTACTTCCGCACTGCCGATGAGGCAATTGCGCAACGCACATCATTGGGTGAGAAACGCTTCCGCATCGAGGGTCTTGTGAAGAACGACTCCATCCACACCGAGGGTTCGTTCACCGACTTCGCTATCGAAAGCAAAGGCACGTCTGTTGACGTTCGTAACGCGGGCCAACCGGTCGGTATTTTTCGTGAGGGAATTCCGGTTGTGCTCGAGGGCCGTTTTCGCGCCGGCGGCAACGTTTTCGAGTCTGACAGGCTGTTGGTGAAGCACACTGCTGACTACGAAGCCAAGAATCCGGGTCGCGTGTCGGGCACCCAAAACAAGTGAACTCCACGCTTGGTCACATCGGTGCCATCACAGCGTTGCTTGCATCTGTTGCGGGCGCGGGAACCGTTGTTGTCGGGATCAAATTAAAGCGCGCGAATCTCATTCGGCAGTCCAGTACGTATGCATTCGTGCTTGTTGCCGGCGTGCTGCTCGCCGTATTCGCAATGGAACGCGCGCTCATCACCGACGACTTTTCGCTCGAGTACGTAGCCACCAACCACAGCCTGGCGACGCCGCTCTTGTTCACGATTGCGAGCATGTGGGCTGCTCTCGAAGGTTCGATTCTGTTGTGGTGCACGATTCTTGCCGGATACATCGCGACAATGGTTTGGCGGTTCCGGGCGCGACGAGACGACGCGGTTGTTGCCTGGGCAATGGTCGTCGCATTCGTAGTCGCCGCATTCTTCTTCGGATTACTCGCCGGTCCGGCTGATCCCTTCGACGCGATCAGGGGGGCGATTCCTCAAGACGGCCCCGGCCCGAATCCGCTGCTGCAAAACCACCCGCTGATGGCATTCCACCCGCCGATGCTCTACCTCGGGTATGTCGGCTTCACGGTGCCGTTCGCGTTCGGAATCGCGGCGCTAATTGCGGGTCCTGTCGGTAAGAGCTGGGGCGAAGGCTGGCTCATCGAGACCCGGCGTTGGACGCTTGTCGCATGGGGATTCCTCTCAACCGGAATCGTCCTGGGCTCATGGTGGAGTTACGAAGTTCTGGGCTGGGGCGGTTACTGGGCATGGGACCCGGTCGAAAACGCATCGTTACTTCCGTGGCTGACGGCAACTGCGTATTTGCACTCGGCAATGGTGCAGGAGCGACGCGCGATGTTGCGTATCTGGAACCTGTCATTGCTCGCCGCGACCTTCGGTCTCACGATTCTCGGTACGTTCTTCACGCGCTCAGGTGTGCTCGATTCGGTCCATGCGTTCAGCAACTCGCCGCTCGGGCCGACATTGATAGCCGCATTCGCACTTGTTGTTGTCGTCACGTGTGTGTTGATTTATAAGCGGGCAGACATGCTCGGCGCCCCAGGCTCCATCAGCTCGCCCCTCTCGCGAGAGGCAGCCTTTCTTGCAAACAACGTTGCCTTCGCAGCATTCGCGTTCATTGTGTTACTTGGAACGGTCTTTCCGTTGCTGGCAGAGGCGCTGCGTGGCGATCGGCTCAGCATTGGGCGTCCGTTCTTCGACGGAATGACTCGACCAATTGGCTTTGTGTTGTTGTTCTTGATGGGTGTTGCCCCGTTGCTCCCCTGGCGTGGCAGTGCTACGGATTCGGTCGTCGACAAGTTGCGCATTCCGGCACTGGGCGCCGGGATTGTGATGGTCTTTTCCGTACTGGTTGGTGCACGCGGGCTGTTTGTAGTGCTCACGATCGGCCTCGGCGCGTTTGTCGCGACAACAGCCGGTCAACAGCTATATGCGCACATCCGCAGCCTTGGATGGCGCGGCGTAACCGGCCGAAGCGCCGGCGGAATGGTCGCGCACATTGGCATCGCGATAATCGCCGTTGCAATTGCAGTTAGTTCGAGCACGCAAACCCGGGCCGAGCTGACGATGAACGAAGGTGACACGAAAACTGTCGCCGGTCACATGATCACATTCCAGACACTTCGTGCCGCGCAATATGGCAATCGCAGCTCGACAGTCGCGGATATACAGATTGACGGCGGTCACGTCTATTCGCCTTCTCTGAGTTTGTTCGTAAATTCGAATGATGCAGTCGGCGCGCCTTCTGTGCGGACGGGCATTCGTGAAGACGTTTA
>JBBSGY010000452.1:0-2736 GCA_038253645.1 Acidimicrobiales bacterium | reverse complement strand
TGATCGATGATGATTACGCTAACCACGGCGCGTACATCGAGGCGCCGGTCATGACGCCGCTGTAACTCGAAGCGACGCGCTCGATGATGGGTCTCGCCGGCACGCTCTTAGGGGCGCAATTGCTTGCACATTCGTGCGGTGCGTTATTGCGCGACATGGGTTACAGCGCCGAAGTTCAAGGCCTCGTACTCGTCGGTTTTGGCTCGTTGTTACCGCACGTTGTCGTGGCAGTTCAAGCGCTTCGTCAACATCACGAAGGTTTGGCTGTCGGAAACCTGATCGGTTCCAATCTGTTCCACAGTCTTGCGGTGGGTGGGCTTGTCGCAGTCATCAAACCGTATGAAGTCGGTGGCGCGTTCGGACTAGGAACGTTAGTGATCGTCGTCGCTACGGCCGCTGTGACCTATCTGTTGCTGCGCACCGAGGAGGATGTCGGTCGCGCTCACGGGTTTGCTCTCCTTGCCGCGTATCTCGCACTTGCTGCCGTTGCCGTCCCTTGAGTGCCGCACTCCCGGTGAAGTTAAAACCTACTGCCGACGCCGACTCGCGCCGGCAGTAGGTTTTATCCATGCGTATAGAGGCGGTGGAGCTACGACAGCTCCGCATTCCGATGACAGAGCCGATGGTTGCTGCGCACGGAATAATTCATGATCGGTTAACCATTCTCGTCCGTGTGTTCAGTGACATCGGAGACGGTTGGGGCGAATGCGTTGCGTGGAACGAAGCCACTTATCGTCCGGAGTGGAGCGATGGTGAATACGAGTATTTGCGTGATGTATTGCTTCCTTCTCCTCTCGAAGGCCGCGCTCACGGCAAGGCTGACGAGCATCTGACGTCCAAGGCGGCGCTCGAACTTGCCTTGCTTGATGCAACCCTGCGGGCAAACAACGTGTCGCTTGCCCAGCATTTGGGTGCGCAAGTGGATCGTGTTCCTGTCATCGGCATCGTTCCGCTTCTTGACGGCGACGAACTCCTCCGCTCAGTCGAGCGTCTGGTCAAACTTGGCTTCAACGCATTGAAGTTGAAAGTCGTTCCGGGCCGTGATTCCGATCGCGTTGCCCTCGTCAACAAGCATTTCCCAAAGCTTGTGACGCGCGTCGACGCAAACGGCTCTTACGTGTGGGACGACATACAACATCAATCAGCATTGCATTCTCTCGATGATCTCGGTCTGGAAATGATCGAGCAGCCTTTCGGCGTTGATCAATGGTCCGCGCTGGAAGTGGCGCGCAAGTCACTGTCGACACCAATCGCGCTGGACGAATCCGTCGATTCGCTTGAAACCGCCTTGCGCGTCGTGCAAGAAGGCCTCTGCGACGCCCTCATCGTGAAGCCCGGCACGATTGGCGGGCTTCAGGCGACCAGGCATCTCATGACCTCTGACGCCAGCGTCGTCATTGGCGGAATGGTTGAAACAGCGGTTGGCCGAGCCGGCAATCTTGCACTGGCAGCCTGTGATCCGACGCCGAAGGCCGCTGAACTCGCGCCGGATGGTCGTTGGTTCCAACGCTCGGTCGTCCGTGAGTCCACAGTGCTCCGAGACGGCTTTGTAGACGTGCCCAAGGGCTCAGGAACCGGGGTTACCATCGACCCCGCGATCGTGAGAGATCTGACGGTGAGATCCGTTGTAGTGCGCTGATCGAAATGGCTTTCGAACGCGCGCGCAACCATGGGATGATTGAGGAATCATGATTCGGTTAATTGAGGCGG
Organism: Acidimicrobiales bacterium; assembly: GCA_038253645.1. Classification (GTDB taxonomy): domain Bacteria; phylum Actinomycetota; class Acidimicrobiia; order Acidimicrobiales; family JBBSGY01; genus JBBSGY01. Next base: position 1,026 of record JBBSGY010000452.1, on the reverse strand, counting down.
GGGAAGTCGAGGCCGCGGTCGACGACTTGCCAATGGGAACCGTGGTTGTCGTTTGCGACCCGGACGCGGAGCGCGCGGCAAATGTGGCGGCTCGCGTCGTCGGGTATCGAACGGCAGTGTTTGTCGGCGATCTTTCCCTCGAGAGCGACCGCGATGCGGCTCGCGAGTTTGCAGCCGAGACGTTTGTGAAAGACGGCGAAATCGTTCTCTAACGCGTGTTCAGACGCTGCGGACGTAGTAGATCCGATCGATTCCTGAACTGTCGCGCTGCACCTCATGGAAGCCGAGCTTTGTCAGCAGGCCGATGTGTGCATCGTTGGTGCTCCATGTCCGCACGGCAACGAATGGTGACGCAAGTTTCGACGGCAGCACGAACACCGCTTCGTAGAGCGCCCTGGCAACGCCCCGGCCACGGAATCGCTCGTGTGTTGCCAGATTGCAGATGTAAGTAGATGGATTGTGTTGTTCGAGCACTGGATTTTGCCGTAGTGGGAGAAAGGTCAACATGCCTGCGAACTCCCCCGTCGCATCGAGCGATGAAGCAATTCTCACGGAGGGTTTGGCGTATGTAGCCTTCGAGCCGCTCGGCGGGCGAGTAGACGGGGGCGGCGTCGAGTGATCTTGCCTCGACACGTTGGGAGATGGCACCTCTCTGCGAGAGGGCGGGCACGAACTCCTCATCGACTTCGGCGAGCAGCCAGCGAATGTGACATGCGGTCTCGGTTCCGTCTTCGAGCGGACCCAAATACTCCACTGATGGCCTGTTCACTTCCAGCTCCTCGACTCGGCCCACGCTTGGACCTCCTGGCGCAGCCACAACCTTGTCTTGCCATTCGACCGCACGACTAAAGGTCGTGGCATGTCCGCGTAGCGACGCTGATAGAGGCTGATGGCATTCGGTTGAGCCAGACCCAAAATTGCCTGCACTTCGCCTACATCGAGGAGGTCGTCAGGGTCGATCTTGCACGTCACGACGATCAGTATATGAAAGTACGCGCCTTGCTGAATCGACTTTAGAGTCGCGAT
>JBBSGY010000451.1:0-2749 GCA_038253645.1 Acidimicrobiales bacterium | reverse complement strand
TTTGGGCCGATGCGGTTCTGCATGTCGGAGACGACTTTGCGCTCGAACCAAATCATCATCATCGTCGAGACGAGTAGCAGACCGAACACAATGACTACCTTGAGCGCGACGATACCGAAGACAGCCCAGGTAACGCCGTGTTCGAAGAGTGGATCGCCCATTACGGAGTTTCCACTCGCACGTTGGTGACCGGTTGCGTTGCATCGATGAATACAGACGCTCCACCGTCTTCGGTGAGGTTGAACGGAAGAACGGCGTTGGTTCGCGGCACGCGCTCATCTGCAATCGCGTCAACCACCAAGTCGCCGCGGCCGTTGCGCAAACGAACACGACCACCGCTGATCACCCCGAGCTGCGAAAGCGTTGTGGGATGAACCCTCAGAGTGCTCGGTGCGACAAGCCCGGCTAGATGCGGTGACCGCTGCACAAGAGTTCCTTGGTCATAAAGCTTGCGGGAAGATACAAGACGCACTGAATATCCCTCGACGGGCGCCAATGGGTGTGGATCGGTCACGCCATAGGTAATTGGTGGAGGGACGATCCCATGCGGTCGCTGGTTTCCGACAGTAGTTGCTGCACCGGCGAATGGCGCAACAACCCCGTCACGATGCTCTTTGGACTCCAGAACCTCGGTTGTAATTCCGCGATGTGAAGGCGCCAGCGTCTCGATCTCGTTCCAAATTGCCTCGAGCGTGTCGACACCAAGGCCACTGCCAAGGTGAGTCGCGAGTTCGGCGGCAACGGTCCACTCGGGCCAGGCCACACCAGGAGCGGTCACCTTTTGTCCCAGGCGCGTGATGCGACCTTCGATATTGGTTGTCGTACCGGGTCGCTCCGCGTAAGCCGTTGCGGGCAATACAACCCTCGCATGCGTGTTGGAACGGTTCGGGTGGGTGTCGAGAGCGACAATTGTTGCGACTCGTTCGAGAGCTGCTGTTGCCAGTTCGCGATCGGGGAAATCGGCAATGGGGTCGGCACCGATGAGCATGAGCACATCAATTTCGCCTGCAGAAGCTGCACGCAAGATCGCTGTCGTGTCGAGTCCCTTCTTCGAGACACATGATCCCCAGCCCTGTTCGAACCAACGTGAGCCGTCTTCGAGACTGACGCGACCCGGCAGGACGCCAGGCGCAAGACCCATGTCGAGCGCACCAAGAACATTGCTGCGACGAAGCGCTGGAAGGAATCGCGCGTTGCTTGCCTTGGCAAGGATGCCGACTGCGTCGGCAATGCCCTGGCCGGTTTCGGCAAGCGATTGACGTCCGGCGATAACAACGACGTTTCCCGACAGAAGTGCACGCGCGGACTGAACAGTCGCTGCATCAATGCCGGCGACCTCTGGAACGTTGCCCTTTGCAGTGAGTGCTTGTGCAACAGCCGCCGCGTCACCGGTCCGGTACCCGATATGCACTTCCGCGAGGTCAGTAAACGAGGTCGGCTGCGGCGCGATTTCGACGACGTTCAGGCCGCGGTCGACAACCGCTTCGCGCAAACGAAGATAGAGAACCGGGAGTTCTTCTTTTAGATCCGGCGCCAGAAGGACGACAGTGTCTGCCGCACACGCTTCGTCGATAGAGGCCCGAGGTACGCCGAGCACAGCTTCTGCGGGCAAGCCGTCACCGAGCTGAGCGTCGATATTGTCAGTGCCGATTACAGCGCGCGCAAGCTTCGCCCACGCGTATTGGTCTTCGTTTGCGAGCCGTGCTCCGCCGATAATGGCCACACGTTCCGGCTTCGATGCGTTGATCTCGCCCGCAACGCGCTGAAGAGCTTCGCCCCATGACACGGTTGCACCGTCGACACGCGGATCGGTGAAGCGCGAGTCAGAATTGAGCGCTTCGAAATCGAACCGGCCCTTGTCGCACATCCAACCGTGATTCGTCGGCTCTGCATCAAGGCCGAGATAGCGGGTGAGCTTGTCGTCTGACGACTGCACGGCAACGCGACAACCGACCGAACAGGATGTGCAAGTGCTTTCGACCTGCTCCAAGTCCCACGGGCGAGCCTTGAATCGGTATGGAGTTGCGGTAAGCGCACCAACCGGGCAGATCTGAACGGTGTTGCCACTGAAATAAGAGGAGAACGGGTGGTCGGGAAATGTGTTGACCTCGGTCGTGTTTCCACGGCTCTGGAAGTGGATCAGCGGATCGTCGGCAACATCTTTCGAAAAGCGCGTGCAACGGTCACAAAGAACGCATCTCTCGCGGTCGAGTTGTACGAGTGGGCTGATCTCGATCGGCTTCTCGAAATGCCGCTTCTCTTCTACATAGCGCGTTTCGCCGGGACCGAACGCAAGCGTTTGATCTTGCAGCGGACACTCGCCGCCTTTGTCACACACCGGGCAATCAAGCGGGTGGTTTGCGAGCAAGAACTCGAGCACGCCGTCTTGCGCCTTCTTTACGTCAGGCGCTTTTGTGTCGACTGTCATGCCTTCGCTACATGTGAGCATGCAACTCGCCTGCATTGACGTACCCCGGGGGCCCTCGACGTTGACCAGACACATGCGACACATGCCAACGGGCTTCATCCGGGAGTGGTAACAGAAGCGCGGAATGTAGGTGCCTGTACGTTCGGCCGCGGCAATCAGAAGCTCGTTTGGCTGTGCTTCGATCTCAGTGCCGTCGATGCTGACCGTGACCGTTGCCTTCAGCTCAGGCGAATCTGGCGTATCGGGCGTCGGCGTCGCAGGGGAGGTCATGCTTTGCGCCACTCTATGCGGACGTATCGCCCCCGCGGCGCCCGCCCCCGC
>JBBSGY010000450.1:0-2751 GCA_038253645.1 Acidimicrobiales bacterium | reverse complement strand
GATCGGAAGGATCGATCCTCTTTGCCTCGAGAACAAGACGAATGCCTCGCTCTTTGATCTCAGGCGGGTACTTCTTTGTTGCCATGACTCCAGTGTCCTTTCCAAGGACCGGAATCTCCAAAATTACGCACGCGATTCAGTACCTGAGCCGAGGCCCAAGTTGCACAGCTATGCGCTGTGTACGAGAGGTCCAACATGCTCACCCTGGAGCGTTGCCGAGACATACTCGGCCGTGATTGCCCCCTCACCGACGAAGAGTTGAGTGCGTTGAGGAAGCAACTTCGTGTCGTTGCCGATCTTGCATTGGACGCCATCACAAATGGTGGTGACGCATGAGCAACGGCGTCATCTACGTACGTGTAAGCACGGCAGAACAGGTCGAAAACTTCTCTCTTGAGACACAGATTAAGGCGTGTAAGGACTACTGCGCTCGTAACGGCATCGATGTTGTCGCCGTGTTTCGTGAAGAAGGCGCATCAGCAAAGACAACCCAGCGACCACAACTCACGGAGATGCTCGACTACTGCGCTCTCAACGCCAAGAAGGTGGAGTACGTCATTGTCTACCGGACGGATCGTCTCTCTCGAATGGTGCTGGACTACCAGACCATCAGGTTCACCCTTGCCAAGCTCAAGATCAAAGTCCGGGCCGTCCAGGAGACGTTCGATGACACGGCCTCCGGTCGCCTGATCGAGACGATGATGGCCGCCGTCGCACAGTTCGACAATGACGCACGGGCCGCACGCACAACTGACGGGATGCTCGAAGCGTTGTCGCAGGGACGTTGGTGCTGGCAACCGCCGCTCGGCTACAAGCGCCCGCTCGACCCCCGGTCCACACCAAGCATGATCCCCGACCCCGAGACGGCAGAACTTGTGAAGCTGGCGTTCCACTTGGTCGCATCAGGCCAAGCAGCGAAAGTTGAGGCGCTCAAGCACGTGACCGCTCTCGGTCTGCGAAGTCGGAAAGGCAAGCCGCTTACGCCGCAGTCGTTCAGCAACATGCTTCGCAACACTCTCTACGTCGGACGGATGGTTGTACCAGCGTGGGAGTTTGAGGGACCAGGCGATTTTGAGCCGCTGGTTAGAGAAGAGACGTTTAATCGTGCCAACGACCCCAAAGCTTCGACTGGTGCTCCGCCCGACACCGCCGGGCATGTAAAGGATCACCCCGACTTCCCGCTGCGCCGTTTCGTGTGTTGTGCGGAGTGTGGCTCCCCTGTCACTGGAAGCTGGTCGAAGGGCCGTAACTCTCGCTACCCGTACTACCGCTGCCGCAAGACTGGCTGCACTGCTGCCAACATTCGCAAGGAGGAACTAGAGGAGTTGTTCATGGTGCACCTCGACACGCTCTCTGTTCGCCCGCCTGTCCTCGACCTCATGGACGCAGTTGTCCGTGATGCTTGGCAGGAGCGGACGGCCGCACAGCAAAATGAGCAGCAACTCGCCGACAAACGGCTTACATCTATAAAGCAGCGCAAGGACCGTCTCGTTGACGCCTACATCCACGAAGCCAGAATCGACGAACAGACATACGAGGAGCAACGGAGGCGGCTCGACGATCAAATCGCCGGAACCGAGGAGACGCTGCAACGCACGCTTCCCCGTTTCGACCAGCTGGAGAGTGCGATCGCCTACGGAAAAACGGTGCTCACTGATCTAGCTGGGTGCTGGAAACGCCTCGAATCCGAGAAGCGGCCAGCATTTCAGCGTGCGCTCTACCCCTCGGGAGTCGTATACGGCGACGGAGCAATTGGAACCGTACAAAAGTCCTGGTTACTCGTGCCATTCGACGCTGCAAACGAGCAGAACGAGGGTTTGGCAGTCCCAACGGGATTCGAACCCGTGTCCCCACCTTGAGAGGGACGTGAATTCGGTCTTTTGTGCGTTGCCTAATGATGAACAGGCTGCTCAGGCCGGTTTCGCATTCCGCCGGGTTAGGCCGAAAACGCCCGTTCCAGGTGGTCGGCTGTCAAAAGGCTGTCACGAGCCCCACTTCTGCGGACCCATCCGCCTTCTTGCCTCTCGACGAATCTTTCAGCACTTCTTATTCAGCTTTGATGCTAGGTATCCGATCGGATACTATGGCTTTGATGAGTTCAGACCTTCTCGAACGTGCTCGCAGAGAGGCACGGCTGACTCAGAACGAGTTAGCGCGGATGGCCGGCACCTCCCGCCCGACACTGTCGGCGTATGAACGCGGACGAAAATCTCCCAGCCTCGACACCGTCCTGCGCGTATTGGAAGCTGCCGGCTTTTCGCTGGAATTAGCTCCATCGATTCATTGGTCAAAAGTGCTCGGGGCTAGAGGACAGGTTCATTTTGTGCCCGATCGTTTGTTTCGTCTCCGTCTTGCACAAGCTCTTGCGCAGTTTCAAGCCCCGCTTCATTTGGAGTGGAGCAAAACCAATCGATCAGTCGACCTAACAAATCGATCACAGCGACTCCGCTGGTACGAGTTGGTGCTACGAGAAGGTTCCGTAAACGACATCCAAGCGTTCATCGATGGCGCTTTGCTCATAGACGCCTGGCCCGATCTCGTTGTTCCGAGAGCCATTAGAGCGGCGTGGCAATCACTTGTTGATCAATACGCTGCGGGTCAATCATGAACCACTCATCACTCACCGAACCACAAATTGCCGTAGCGCAGTCGTTTTTCGAACTGCCTGAATCGACTGGATTCGCGGTCGTTGGTGGTGCTGCGCTTCTTGCACTCGGTCTCTCGTCGCGACCAACACAAGACCTCGACGTC
>JBBSGY010000449.1:0-2766 GCA_038253645.1 Acidimicrobiales bacterium | reverse complement strand
GAATCGCCCGACCGGGGAACTGGAGGGCGGGAATCGCCCGACCGGGGAACTGGAGGGCGGGAATCGCCCGTCCGGGGAACTGGAGGGCGGGAATCGCCCGTCCGGGGAACTGAGACGGGCGTTCCTGGCAATCGGTTCCAATGTCGGCGACAGGCGAGCGCACCTGATCGCAGCGATCAAGGCTCTGCCCGACGTTGTCGATGTGTCGCGGATTTACGAAACGGAGGCAATCGGTGGCCCTCCGGGGCAGTGCGAGCACTTGAATGCGGTTGTCCAGCTGGAAACGAATCTCTCCGCTCGCGAGCTGATGCAAATTGCGTTGGATATCGAAGAGGCGGAGGGACGAATACGCGGTGAACGCAACGGCCCCCGCTCGCTCGACGTCGACATCTTGTTGGTCGGTGATGAAGCCATTGATGAGCCCGATCTAACAGTGCCCCACCCGCGCATGTGGGAACGCAGGTTCGTGCTTGAGCCGCTTGCGGATCTTGCGCCGGAGCTCGTGACTCAAGCGCAGCTTGCGAACGCAATCGGAGCGGTGTGGGTGACCGATAGCCTGTAATGGCTATGGAGCTCCACAAGACAATCGAAGGCTTTCGAAAGGCCCTTGAAAACGAGCGTGGCGCCGATCGAGCCGTGGGTTTTGTGCCCACAATGGGCGCGTTGCACGACGGTCACATTTCGTTGGTCACTCGCGCGCTCGATCAATGTGATCTGGTCGCGATGTCGATCTTCGTAAACCGGTTGCAGTTTGGCCCAACGGAAGACTTGAGCAGTTACCCGCGTCCGTTCGAAGAAGACACCCAGCGCGCCGAAGCCGCCGGGGTTGTACATCTCTTCGCGCCGAGCGTTGAGGAGATGCATCCGACTGGTGATATTCAGACGATTGTTCGCGTTTCCGGGACGACCGAAATGCTCGAGGGAGTTTGGCGTCCGGGTCATTTCGATGGCGTCACAACCATGGTCGCGAAGCTCTTTGCAATCGTCGGGCCGTCGCACGCGTATTTCGGTGAGAAAGATTGGCAACAGCTTGAGTCGATACGCCAAATGGTCACTGATCTTTCGATGCCGGTTGATGTGGTCGGCTGTCCAATCGTCAGAGAGCCGGACGGTCTTGCGATGTCCAGCCGCAACATTTATTTGAACGAAGCCGACCGCGACTCTGCGCTCAAGCTTCATCAGGCTTTACAGCGCGGCCTCGAGGTCTTCGCTGCTGGTGAACGCTCAACGCGGGTGGTGTGTGACGCAATGCTTGACGTGCTCCGCAACGTCGACGTGCAATACGCAGGGCATGTCGGGCCGGGAATGTCAATCAAAGACGAAGTCGAAATTGGCGACCGTTTGCTGGTTGCTGCTCGAGTCGGGCCGGCGCGACTAATAGACAATGTGGCAGTTTTCTAATGCTTCTTGCCATTGACGCAGGTAATACCAACACTGTTATCGGGCTATTTGATGGTCCCGATGAACCCGTTGACCATTGGCGTTTGACAACCAATCAAAATCGTTCGTCTGACGAGTGGTTGCTTGACATCAGAGACTTACTATCATTGCGCGAACTGAAACTTCGTGACATCGATGGCGTCGTGATTGCCTCCGTTGTGCCGAAGGTATTGACACCACTTTGCCGCGTAAGCGATCGCATCGGTGTGAAACCGCTTGTAGTTGATTGGCAAACCGACACGGGCATGTTCATCGGCATCGACACCCCTTCTGAGCTTGGCGCAGACCGCATCGCAAACGGCGTTGCGGTGTACGCGCTCGCGACCGGCGCTGCAATCGTCGTCGACATGGGCACCGCGACAACGTTCGATGTCGTGAGCTCTGACGGTTCATATGTGGGGGGAATTATTCTTCCGGGCCTCGACATAAGTCTCGACGCACTGTTCGATCGCGCGGCCGCACTTCGCCGGATCGATCTTTCTGTTCCGTCCGAAGTGATCGGCACGGGGACGGCGTCGGCTGTGCGCTCAGGTGCAACGCATGGCCTTGCGGCGCAAATCGACGGTCTATGTGATCGAATCGAAGAAACGATGGGCCCTTGTTTGGTGGTCGCAACCGGAGGGCTCTCGGCACAGGTCGCACCGTTCTCACGCCGAATCGACAAACATGATCCTTGGCTGACGCTGCGCGGCCTCCGAATGATCTACGAAAGAAATCAAAACGAGGGCGGGAATCGCCCGACAGAGGAACAGGGCGGGAATCGCCCGACAGAGGAACATAATGCCTGAAATCCCCTACTCGTTTGACCGCAAGCGCACTGCTGCGTCGCTGCAAGAGGAATTCGGCGAGAAGATCGAGACGGCGACTCACACGGATATCGAAGTGAGCGTTGCAGGCCGCGTGATGCTGCGTCGTGGGCAAGGCAAGCTTGCATTCGCGACTCTGGCAGATTCGAGTGGTCGCATTCAACTGTTCGCGCCCGTCGACAAGACAGTGAATTTCGAGGAGTTCACGCAATTGAACCTCGGCGACTGGATCGGTGCCAAAGGCACGATGATGAAAACCCGCAGGGGGGAGCTGAGCATCCAGGTCGACGAATGGACGATGCTTGCGGAAGCAAAGCGCCCATTTCCCGACAAGTGGCACGGTCTTGCAGACACAGATACGCGTTATCGGCAACGCTACGTAGATCTTTGGGTGACCGAAGAGGCACGCTCCGCTTTGACCGCGAGAAGTCGCATGGTGAGCTTGATGCGCGCGTGGTTGCAGGACCGTGGGTTTCTCGAAGTCGAAACGCCGATATTGCAAACAATCGCGAGCGGTGGT
>JBBSGY010000448.1:0-2768 GCA_038253645.1 Acidimicrobiales bacterium | reverse complement strand
CGTGACCACGTTTGGGTGCATCGCGAATTACCTGGTCTTGCGAGTGAGATACGTCAAGCAGAATCGCATGTGCAAGCTGTCGTCAACACGTGTGCAAGATGACGCTACCGATAACGAGCTTTGGTGCTTACTCTCAATGTCGCCAGGGTGTTCAAACAGAGTGTCGTTCAACACCAAGGTAAGGAACTTGCAAGACGGGAAGAACCCGCCTTGCCGAAACCGAACGAAAGAGTCGATCACAGCACCAAGATCGAGACGCGCTATGAGCGTCATTGGCAACAAAGACCTGCATTTGCCACCAAGGACGAGTCGTCGAAGGTCACCGACAAGCGGTCGATCGAGTGCGATGATGCACTCACGAAAAGTGGCTCCGGGAATGCGTGATTTGTTGACCTAAGACATCAACATCCTCGCAGTTCAGGAGGCACTTTCCGCGGACGCGCTCGGCTCCTGACGGTTTCAAAACGGTGAGGTAGGCCACTGGTTGGCGGTCATCCCACGACATCAGGCGCAGGGCTTTCGCTTTATCGCCCTTCTTGATCAGTGTTCATCTCGTTGCCCAGCGGCCCCCTTTCAAACCGTGCATGCGGTTCTCTCGCACACGGCTTTCCGACATCGTTCACCGATAGGCATGCACCGTTCCGTAACGGACAGTTCCACTGAGCTGGAAAAGATTCAGACTACGGAACCACTCACCGTCATAGTGAGTTGTCCAGTGTCGTCCCCTCCGTCCGTGCTTGTTGCTGGCGAAGATTGCAAGTCGTTCGTGCACGTAGCTGTCGAGAGCAGCAAAACACTTCGATGAGTTGCCGTAACGGAAATAGTTGGCCCACGCCCGAAGCTTCGGGTTGAGCGTTGTGACTATCTCGTCGACGGACAAGCCCACATAGCGACGATTGGTTGCATCTCTGATCCGTGCTCGTATCACCTTCGTGGCATTACGAGACGGCCAGCGCTGCAAGTACCAATATCCCTGATGTTTCCAAGACTCCACTTTGTGCAAATGAAAGCCGAGGAAATCGAAGCCAGCTTTGCCTTCCGTCAGTTCCACAATCTTCGTCTTCGCCGGATTCAGCTGAAGTCCCAGCTCGGCGAGAATTGCTTCGATGCGACGGTGAGCCTCATTGACTCGTTGCTTCGATCGTGCAAGGACCACGAAGTCATCACATTATGCCGAGTTCCGGATTATGCCGAGGATTGCGATGACGTCCGGCATTTGACCTGTTCACCCTATGCGGGGAAGCGAAAACGCTCCGCATAATAACGATGCCTGACGAGACCTTCACTGGGACATACCCGCAGAAGGGATTGATCATGAGCAACCCAAAACTTCGGCACGCGCAAGTACAAACGACCGGGCCACTTGGCTCGCATGCCGCTGGCTTCGAGAAACACCTCAGAGAACTGGGATACAAGTCTGGAGACAGGCTGCTTCGGCTGATGGCAGAAATGAGCCAGTGGCTTGCGGAAAATGGACTCGGTGCTTCTGGCCTGACGACCACAAGTGCTGAGAAGTTCCTATCCGCAAGACGCGTTGAAGTTGGCAGTAATTCGCTGTCGATGCGTGGCCTTGCTCCGGTGCTCGACTATTTGGTGAGCATCAACGTGATCGCGCTTGTCGATTCTGCTGACCCGAAAACGCCGACGGGCTTGTTGATCGCACGCTATCGGCAATACCTAATCGAACAACGCGGTCTCGCAGCACCGAGCATTCGCAACTACGTCGAAGTTGCGAACTCGTTCCTGTTGTATCTCGCAATGGAAAATGAAGCCGACCTGGCAACGTTGGCGACGCCCGCCATCACGCAATTCATCTTGGCCGAATGCGGACGATGCAAGGCAAGCTCTGCAAAGTCCACAACGACCAGATTGCGATCGCTGCTCCGCTTCTTACACACCGAAGGGTTGATAGCGGATGCGCTTGACAAAGCAGTGCTTTCTGTGGCGAGTTGGCGTCTGTCTTCATTGCCAAAGATGCTGAAACCAGCGGAGATGGCTCGCTTGCTCAAGAGTTGTGATCGCCGCACGGCTATCGGTCGCCGGGACTTCGCCGTCTTGACGCTCTTGTCACGCCTTGGGCTGCGCGCCGGTGAAGTCGCCAGGTTGCAACTCGCTGATGTCGACTGGGCACAGGGCGAGTTGACAATACTGGGCAAGGGCGGGCGCAGAGACCGTCTTCCGATGCCTATTGATGTCGGCGACGCAATTGTTGGTTGGTTATGTCGGGGCCGTCCACGGTGTGCAAACAAGTCGGTGTTTCTGACAACGCGCGCACCTCGGCGAGAACTTTCCAGCGGTGGTATTTCCGCGATCGTGTCTCGCGCCTGTGACCGGGCGGGAGTGGCACGAGTTGGAGCTCATCGTCTCCGCCACACAGCGGCAAGCACGATTCTGCAGGCGGGTGGAACTCTTGGTGAAGTTGGTCAAGTCTTGCGACACAACGATCATGACACCACGTCGATCTACGCGAAAGTCGACCGCCGAGCACTTGTTGCGGTTGTTCAGCCGTGGCCAGGGAGTCGGCCATGAATGATCTCCGTCACAGCAGCGAACAATACCTGGAGCTGCGGCGTGCACTTGGATACAAGCTTATTGGCGAAGCCAACTTGCTTGCAAGCTTTGTCGCCTTCGCCGAAACTGCCGGCGTCGACACCGTCACCACGCTGGATGCCGTTGCCTGGACCAAGTCGGCGACAACTGGTTCGCCTGCCTACTTGGCAAGAAGAATGCGCGTTGTTCGATCCTTTGCTCGATACCTCCGCAGCTTT
>JBBSGY010000447.1:0-2799 GCA_038253645.1 Acidimicrobiales bacterium | reverse complement strand
TGGGATCGTACTGTTGGAGGCAATGGCGGCGCGCACCGCGATAGTCGCTTCAGATCTCACCGGGTATCGGATGGTCGCGCGCAACGGCCAAGATGCTCGCCTGTTCAAAGCCGGAAACTCAAACGAACTGATGATTGCGCTCGAAGATCTCCTCGCGCACGAGAAACTACGCGCGACTTACAGCGAGGCGGGTTTCGAGCGCGCCAACATGTTTTCTATGAATGGTCTCGCTGAGAAGTACGAAGACCTTTACCGGCGCGCGATCAACGCAGGTCGATAACCACGCGAGCGGGGCTGGTCAGCACTTCGACACCGAATGGCCGCTTTTCCTTGACACCTACTGCCCACAGCAATGATCCATCGGAGTCACTTACGCTGACGACTTCGGTTACCGCGGTCGTGTCAGGCGCTGTCAACCGGCTCGGGCCCTTGTATGTTTTCTTGTAGCCCCCGGTCAAGTTGACTGCGCTTGCGCCTTCGAAGCGCACCGCGATTCCGGCGCTGCCGGCAACCGGAACCTCTTTGCCCGAACCGGACTCACGTGGCGGCATGGTCGCGTAGCCGATGTCGTAACCCGGACTGTCTCCGGCGAATTCGAAAGTGATTCGATCTCCGGCGGGCTGATGTGCCACTCGAACGTCGGTAAGGTGCGCTGTCCCACTCTTCTTGGCCGGCACGGAGATATTCGGGATATCGGCCGGCACCGTCGAGGGCGTCCCGATGGTCGTCGAAGCCGGCGGGGCGGGCTCGGAGGTGGTGGTTGTGGAGGGCGCTGACGCATTCTTGGAGCCGCATCCTGCGAGCACGAGTGACACGACCAGGGCAAGGGCAATAACCGGCTTCCTCATCGAAGTCACCGTAGCCGTGCAGCCAATCGCACTTTGTTCATGTGCGACTGTTAGCCTCGATCCACGGGAAATAGCCGACCGTACCGGGACGAAAGGACCAATCCTCTGAGTTCGCGCGCAAAGGTCAATCGACGTCGAACCGCCTCGGTGGTGGCTGTCTTCGTCGCGACAATTGAACTTGTCTCCCTTATCATTTTCACGATTGCCGGAGCTCCGCTCATCGGCGTGCTTGCCGGCACGATCGTTTCCGGCGCTGCGTTCGCGCTCGCCTGGTCGAAGAGCAGTGATGTTGTCCTCGACCTCAGTGAGGCAGAGGCCGCCGACGAAAAACGTCATCCTCGACTTTTCAACACAACTGCGGGTCTGTGCGCCGCAATGGGAGTCGCGCCCCCGACTCTGTATGTCGTGGAGGACCTCGCGATAAACGCGCTCGCGACCGGAGTCGACCCTCGCAATGCGTCGCTACTCGTTACAACCGGCGCTTTGGACCAACTCACGCTCATCGAGTTCGAATCTGTTCTCGCGTTGCAGCTGCACCGAATCCGCGCCGGTGACATTGTTCCCGAAACAATCGCGGTCACGACAGTCGGTGCACCGCTCGTGTTGAGTGAGATCACCGATCGTTGGGCGTGGCTCAGTCGCGTGCTTGCGTTGCCGGCCCCGCTCGTGTCTTCGTTCATCACCCGCCTCTATTCAAAGCGCGATGAGCTCGATCGTGACCTCGCTGCCGTGCGATACACCCGCTTTCCACCCGCACTTGCAAGCGCACTCGAAAAGATGAAAGGGCACTCCGCTCTTGGTGCAGGAGCCGCTGTAACCGCACATCTTTGGATAGCGTCGCCATTGGGTCCGACCGCGCGATCAGTTCCTGCAGTACACGCCACCCTCGAAGAGCGCGTTGCCGTGCTCCAGGAGCTGTAAGTGCCGATGAAACGCAGTCAAATACTCGTGATCGCAGTGTGTGCGCTGATGCTCGGTGCATGTGGCTCAAAGGCCAAGCCAACCGCAGATCCCTCTGCGCCGCCGACTACGGCAGCGCTCGGACCAACCGCACCGCTGACGGGACTCCCGGAACATGACAAAGACAAGCGCGGTCGTACACTTCTTACGATCAAAATCGACAACCACCCGCTCGCGCGGCCGCAATTTGGTATCGACAAAGCAGACGTGATCGTAGAAGAGAAGGTGGAGGGCGGTCTTTCGCGTTTCATGGCGCTGTTTCAATCGCAAGATTCCTCGAAAGTAGGCCCCATCCGTTCGTTGCGATCAACCGATGCGAACTGGTTGAAAGCCGAGGGCGGGATGGTCGCCTACTCCGGTGGAATCGATCCCGTGAAGGAGTTGTTGCCGCAAAACGGTCTCATTGACATCGGCGCCGACAATCACGGGATGAAGTACTACAAGCGTCGTGGCGATCGTCCATTCGAACACAGCATGTATACGAACACCGACACGTTGCGCGAGCTCACACCCAAGAACGCAAAGGCCCCGCCGCCACTGTTTGACTACGTGAGGCCGGATGAGAAGTTCGGCGGCGCAGGTATCGCGCCCGTGACGAGCGCATCGTTTCGCATGGCTGGGCTGCCGACAGCAGTGAGTTTCGACTGGACTTGGGATGCAGGCAAGGGACTCTTCATGCGCGGCACCGACGGCAAGGGCGCAGAGATAGAAAGCGCCGGCCAAATCGGCATGAAGAATGTGATCGTTCAATTCACGCCTTATCGCCAAACGCCGTGGCGCGATCGTGCGAACACCCCCGTCGACGAAGCAACAGTCGTCGGTGAAGGCGAAGCGTGGGTGTTCTCAGGGGGCCAGATCGTGCGTGGTCACTGGGCACGGGCAAGTCTCGGTGAGGTTACGAAGTTCACAGATTCGACTGGTGCTCCGATCAAACTGCAGCCAGGACAGACTTGGCTTTCACTTGTTCCGCCCGGCGAGTTCAGCGAGGTGA
>JBBSGY010000446.1:0-2808 GCA_038253645.1 Acidimicrobiales bacterium | reverse complement strand
GAGTCAACAATGTCCCCAAGTGCTACTGGCAAGGCCGGCTGGAAAACTGCGAAAAAGCTCATGATTCTCGGCATCGTCATGATCATCGGGTTATTTGGCATCGGCATGACCAAGAATTACTTCTTCGGCATGGGTCGCTCCGTTCAAAGCGGTTCGAGCGCCAGTCCAATGTCGTCGTATCAGCCGAATTCGGCATTCATCGGATCTTCATCGAGCCCGGAGATTGCCAAGCCTTCCAGTGATTCACCGCGGCTGTCGTATGGCTCAACGATTTCCTTCAAGACAAAGAGTCCCGCTGACGCAATGGAAAAGGCTGCGCAACGTGTGCGTGACGTCGGCGGAAGTGTGATGTCACTTGACGTAACCAGCAAGGATAAGGAATCTGCAATTGCGTCATTCAAAGTTCCGACAAGTGAACTTACGAACGTCTCGAACGACTTGACGGCATTGGGCGTCGATGTGAGCAAAGAGTTGACCGCACATGATGTGGGGCCCTCCATCAAATCCATCGACGACAGGTTGACTGCCAAGCAAGATGAGATTGACCGAGTGTCAAAGCAAGCCGACCAGGCAACGGGAACGCAAAAGGACGTACTGCAACGCAACCTCACCTTGCTCCGTTCGCAACTGTCTCAAATCGAATCGGAAAAGAACGACGTTGCAGCAGAAGTCACGTACGCAATCCTCGGTCTAACGATCAACGAGACGACCGTAGGCTTGAGCGACAGAAGTACGACATCCGCATTTGCACACGCTGCGACCGCAGGCGTCCACTTCAGCGCCGCCGTACTTGGCCTCGTAGTCAGCGGACTCGGTTTTGTGCTCCCGATTGCTCTCGTGCTGCTTCTCTTGGTTGTAAGTGGGGCGACAATACGACTCGGTGCCCGTCGTGCATGGATCATCGCAAAGCCGCTGTTTCGCTAACGGATTTGGTCGCCAGTTCCACGCCTGATGAGCGCGGGCCTCGTAGTGTCTCTTACGCCGTGGCCCGCGCCCAGGACGTCTTTCAATTCGACGACTTCTATCGCCGCGAGTTTCCGCGTCTCGCCGGATCTCTGCGCATCGTCTGCGGTGACGAGTCCGTGGCCGAAGAACTCGCTCAAGAGGCCTTCACGAGAGCTCTCAACCACTGGGATCGCCTTCGGGAGGCGGAAAGACCGGCTGGTTGGGTATATCGCACGGGCTTCAACCTCCTCCGCACATACTGGGCGAAATCAAAACGCAGCGAGGATCCGCTCGTGCGAGAACCTTTCGAGCCACCTGCAGAATCTCAAATCGACTTGGTTCGGCTCCTTGGGCAGTTGCCGCTCAAGCAACGCCAGGCCGTTGTGCTGCGACACGTTTTGGATCACTCGACCGATGAGGCAGCCGAGATTCTCGAAGTATCCCCAGGAGCGCTACGAATGACACTGCATCGAGCAATTGAGAATCTGCGCGAGCTGTCGGGTATCGAGATCGACGAGGAATCGACATGAACCTGTCCGAACACTTTCAACCGATTGAAGCCCGCGACGAGGCGCTGAACACCGTCCGCCGCAGCGCTCGACGACGCTCGATCACACACAAGGTTTCGATGGGCGGCGGTTTGGCCGTCACGCTTCTCGTCGTCTTTGCCGTTCCGACATTGGCAACCGGCTATTTCTTCAATGTCGGCTCCTCGGCACGACAAACGACGTCTACACCGTCTGCAAATTCCGGTGCAAGCAGCGCAGCAGCACCCGCTTATCGACCGAATAGCGATTTCATTGGACCCGAAGCACAGCCAGGCGGTCTTCACTTGTTGTCGCCGTGGTTCGTCCTGCTCGGACTTGCGGTCGTCGTCATCACCACTGTTATGTCGTTGTTTCAAAACGGTACGGCCATCCGGTTTTCACGCCGGGAGCGGATCCAGCTGACGATCGGTGCACTGTTCGTGCTCTTCGGCCTGATGACTCGCTTCATGCACTAGCCGATTTCTGTCACTTCTCGCCCACCGGACCAGTGGCACGTCAGTTCTATTGATGGCACTCAGCGATCGCCGACGAAAGTCGCTCGTGCGCTGTCGTGGTGATCGCAGTTGCGCCGAAACTGGCAACTCGTGAAGCCGGGTGAGATCCCTCCGCCTCTCGCAGTGATTCACTGCACCAGCAACGCCCAGGCCGAGCCTCTACTTCACACAGGATCGGGCTCGAACTCGAATTCACCATCGGCCACACCAAGGCTTCGTGACAAATGGAACAAGGGCGGACTCCGGCGGTATCTTCCTTCAATGCCCTCCAACACTGTGCGTCGCGAGCGCTGGCATGCGATGTGGGAATCAGCCGGCATCCCGGTTTCGCATTTCGCGGCAGCGGACGAAATCGCCGAAGCGATCGTGGAGGGAGTGGTCGCCATGGCGGACGAGCCGGGCGAGAAACCGCTTTCACCACTCGGGCGGCAACGCGAGCTGGAAGAAGCGGCCTACCAAATAGAGCTGCTGTTGACTGGCCGCCAAAGTGTCGATCAAGCAGCTCTGTACGACGCACGGCTCGGCGAAGAGGCTACTGCGGAGCGCGACGTGTACCGCCATCGCGCGGCGGAGAGCGCCTCTATCCTTACGGCGGAATGGGAGCTGTTGCTCCAAGCAATCACCCGCTATACGACAGTGCAACCTTCGGGCCCTGTAGTTCTCGCAGACATTGGTTTCGCCCTCGGGCGCGTCACTACAGACTTCGCTCGGTCTTATGTGAATTATTTCGGTACCCTCGACCGATCATTGGTAGTTCTTGCTTTTGACATCAGCGCAGCCGGTATGGAGCGCGTGAAGACCGAGCTGGAGCAAGAGGGCTT
>JBBSGY010000445.1:0-2816 GCA_038253645.1 Acidimicrobiales bacterium | reverse complement strand
TTGGTACTCGCTTCGGTAAATCAATGGCGGCCGATCGTCGAAACGATCGAGGTTTCAAAACTTCGGTCGGTCCACGCCGAACGAACACTGGCACCGGCGCTTTTCGAGTTGAATAAAAATGGTGCGCTTAACGGCCATGTTCCCGTCACCGCAATCGTCTCCATGGTGCTGGTAGCGCTTGCGATCATCGATGGAGACAACGCCGTCGTCATGTCGAATGAACGGTCTGCGTCAATCGGCAATCTGATGCACGATGGAATACGAATAAATCATCAATTCTCGAAAAGCTTCGACGTTGAAGGTCACATTGCTCGAATCGTTGCTTTGGAGGTCGCCGCGAATCTCACTTACTTTTCATTACTACGCCCGCTTTCGGAACTCGACATCGCTCGACGGTTCGCGGCGACCACACGCTATGACTCTGTGTTCACAAGTTGCAATCGCGCCTTTCGACTTGACGCTGGACAACGGCTCGATCACTGGTGTTGTGACTGTCCAAAGTGTCGCTTTGTGTTTCTCGCGCTCGCGCCATTTGTTTCTCGCGACAGACTCGTAGGAATCTTCGGGCATGAAATGCTTGACGACACCGCACAGACCGACGGGTTCGACGAGTTGATCGGTTGGCAGGCAAACAAGCCGTTCGAATGCGTGGGCGAAGTTGAAGAGTCTGTCGCAGCATTCATCTTGCTTACACAGTCAGCGGAATGGAGCACGTCTGCCTTGGTCAAGCGTTTTCGAGACGAGTTGCAACCGCAACTCGTCGTCCCGCCAGACATTACAACGCGACCGTTCGAACCGTCCCAACAACACATTGTCCCCGCGCGGTACCGTAAGGCGCTCGATGAAGCTTCGTGACCTCGACGCCAAGCGCGTCGTTGTTTGGGGCGCGGGAAGTGAATGTGCCGCGGTCGTCGGTGCAATGGACCGGCTCGGCATCACCGCTGCTATCGAAATTGTCGATGATTCCCACGAAGGCAATGCGAGCGTCGGGACCCGTCCGGTCAAGTACGGAGCCGAGGCGAAACGCGCGCTTGAACGTGCGGATGTCATCGTTCGGTCGCCCGGCGTCAGCCGTTATCGCGATGACGTCATTGCGTTGAACGAGCGAGGCATCACTTTCACGACCGCAACGAATCTTTGGTTTGCCGAAGAATTCGACCACGTAATAGGCATCACCGGAACCAAGGGTAAGAGTACGACGGCATCTCTGCTCGCGAGTTTGTTGTCGTCGGTCGGCGAAAACGTTGCACTTGCAGGAAACATCGGACGCGCGCCGATAGATTTTCTTGGCCTTGAAACGCCCAAGTGGTGGGTGGTGGAACTTTCGAGCTACCAGACAAGTGATTTGCACCAGTCTCCGTCTATCGGTGTGTTGACAAGTCTTTCATCAGAGCATTTGGACTGGCATGGCGACGAGTCGACCTACCGTCGCGACAAGCTCAATATGTTCATGCACAATCCGGAGATGCAGATCGTTCTCAACGTCACAGACAGGGGAGTGAGCGAAATCGCCGATTCGCTGGGTGGCAATGTTGTACGCGCAAACGAAGCACCGGCCGGACGCGTCGCCGACGGTTTTTTTCAGATTGACAATGTGCCGATCGCACCGACAAATGCATTTCAACTGCTTGGTCGCCACAATCAACAGCTTGCATCTGTTGCCCTCTCTGTTTTGCAGGTCGCCGGGATCGACATAGAGCGCAATGCAGATGCCATTGCACATAGCCTCACCACTTTTGAGCCACTGTCGCATCGCCTCGAGATATACAGAGAACTCGACGGGGTCACGTATGTTGACGACTCGATTTCGACTACGCCCGCCGCAACCCTCGCTGCCTTGAATGCATTTGACGGCCGGCGTATTACCGTGCTCGTCGGCGGTCATGACCGTGGGCTCTCGTACGAAGACTTCGCGCGCTATATCGCTCAGAGTCGCGGCCGGGTCAACGTTGTTGCGCTACCCGATTCGAGCAAGCGCATCGTCGAAGCGATTCGTGCGGCAGGCTACGAATCGAGCGCTGTTTACACCGCGGATGATCTCAGCGAGGGAGTAAGGATTGCAATCGACAACACGCCTAGCGGCGGGGTCGTGTTGCTCTCGCCGGGAGCGCCAAGCTTCGGCCGTTTCCGCAACTACATCGAGCGGGGAAAAGCCTTTCGCGAAGCTATCGACTGTTCTTGAAAGTGCCAGGTCAACTCGTTACGAGTTGGTTGTGCAATTCGCTCAGTTCACCGAATACTTCCCGCTGATGCTCCATGCAGTCGACCTAGTTGTTCGTACGGTCGATGACGTAGGAGTCACGTTTCGAACCGGCAACGACAACGGTTCCAGCGCGGTGCTGTCCGAGTCTCTTTGCGACGCGAATCGAGCGTTCGATACTCGCAACGATGAAGCTCGCGACTTGATCAAGGCCGATGATGTCGAACGCGTATGCCATCGCGCACGACGCTGCTTCAGTAGCGAATCCGTTTCCCCATGACTCCCGCCGGAGTACCCAGCCAAGCTCCGGTTGCGGCCAACCTGCTGGGTAAAAGATTCCCGTGTAGCCCACTAGTGCTGCGGACTCTCTCTCGACAATCGCCCACGGCCCAAAGCCACGCAATTCCCAGTGTCCAATGAAACCAGCCAGCTGATTCCAGGTTTCATTCGCTGTTTGGGGCCTGCCGTCATTGACGAATTCGACAACGTCAAGGTTTTCGTGCATTCGAGTCAGAGGTTCGATGTCGTCCGCAGTGAAGCCACGCAAAATTAGCCTGGGCGTTTGTGGGCTAGGAATATTCGTCACAGTGGCATTGTGTAGCAACCGACTTGTAGC
>JBBSGY010000444.1:0-2817 GCA_038253645.1 Acidimicrobiales bacterium | reverse complement strand
GCCATGACTCCAGTGTCCTTTCCAAGGACCGGAATCTCCAAAATTACGCACGCGATTCAAGTTGCACCCCGACAAGACCCGCATTGTGTATTGCAAGGACGGCAAACGCAAAGGGTCAGCAATCCATGAGCGATTCGACTTCTTGGGATACACCTTCCGCTGTCGATCGTCGAGAAGCAAAGAAGGCAAAACCTTTCTGAACTTCTCACCGGCGATCGGTGACGGGTCAGCAAAGGCAGTACGTCAAGAGATCAGATCGTGGCGACTTCACCTGCGCAACAACAAGACCCTTGATGACCTTGCGGCGATGTTCAACGTCGTCGTGCAGGGGTGGATCAACTACTACGGGCGCTTCTACCGCTCGAAGTTGTACTTCACGCTCAAACACATCAACGAATACTTGGTTCGTTGGGCCATGCAGAAATACAAGCGACTTCGCGGAAGTCCACGGCGTGCATGGAGGTGGCTGGCAAGCGTCGCAAGACGTGCACCAAACCTCTTTGCTCATTGGCGCTTCGGCGCACGCCCTGGCGGCTGGGCAATGGGAGCCGGATGAGTCGAGAGGTTCACGTCCGGTTCTGAGAGAGCGGGAGGGTGAGATTCCCTCCCGCCACTCACCAGCGCTGCACTCGCGCGCGGCCGGATTTCGGTTGTAGCGCCGCTTACTTCCGTCACATCGGTAGCCACCCTCTATGCAGTCGGGGTTGCCAACGGCGACCCGTTAGTGATCATTTCCCTCACCGGCGCCGCCCTTGCTGTCTTGGCAATTTTCCTCTTAGCTCGACCGGTCGACAAGCAGTACGACAGCCGCGTGTCGGGCACGTCAACATCGCGTACGACCGAAATTCTGGCGCTCTTGGCGGGTTTCTGTTTCGCAGGACAATTTCTCGCTCTTGAACAGGGCAACGGTGATGCTGGGGCGATTGTGATCACGGGATCTCGCGTTGCCGTAGTGCTCGTCGTTGCCGTAACGCTTCTCATTTGTAAACGGCCCGTACGGCTGAGGAGCCGGGCGAACGGCGTTGCGGCGATGGCGGGAGTTGTCATCTTGAGCGGGGACATTCTCTATTTCTATGCTCTCGCTGCGGGGCCCCTTACAACGGCAAGTGTGCTCGGAGGTCTGCATCCTGTAGCCACGATCGTGCTGGCCAGCTCCATCGCGCGCGAGCGCGTTACGTTGAGTCATGCATTGGGTGTTGTGTGCGCCATCGCCGGAGCTTCCTTGATCGCGTTGGGTCAACCATGAAGGTCCGCCCACGTCGGCGTGATTCCTATTCGGGTTAGGCCACGGCCTGGGCGCGGCGCTGGTTGCCCTCGGCCAAACAACTTCTGATGACGGCATATATCCCTTTGCGATTTACCGGCTGGATGTCGCGGCCCTGCTCATCGTTGCTGCAGTAATTGCACGCGTCCCGCTTATTCCTCCCCGGCCTCTTTGGGGACGTATAGCGCTAACGGCCTTGTTCTCTACCCTCGGTGACGTCGCCGTCATTTTCGCGCTTCAACAGGGTTCGTACGCCTTGGTTCCGGCAGTGGCCGCGCTCTATCCAGGTGTCACGGCGCTGCTATGTAGATGGCTGACCAAAGAGCACCTGCGGCGGGTACAGGTTTTCGCCATTGCAATGGGCCTTCTCGGAATCGTTCTCATTCACGGCTGAAGTCTTTAGAGTGCTGCCATGGACCAGCTGTCACACGTCGTGGTTATCTACAATCCGAAGAGCACCGGTCCCGGCAAGAACAAGGCTGAAGCGCTATCGCGGGAGCTCAACAGAAAAGGGATCGCCCTTCCCGTCGAGCTTGTTGCCACCGAATATGCCGGGCACGCTACCGAGTTGGCGTACCAGGCCGCCCTCGCCCACGTTCGCCCGTTGATCGTCTCATCCAGCGGAGACGGCGGGTACAACGAGGTGATCAACGGTGCGCTTCGCGCCCAAGGCGAGGGCGCGAAGCCGGTATGTGCCGTGCTTCCGGCCGGCAATGCGAATGACCACCGGCGCACGATCGGCCGCCGCCCGCTATCGGAAGCGGTTGAGCAACAGGTCATCGAACACATCGACGTGCTGAAAGCCACGATCGCCGGTAAGTCAGGTGAAATGCAAAGGTATGCGCACTCGTACATCGGTCTGGGCCTCACGCCGGCGATAGCTGTAGAGCTGAATCGCGCGTCGCTCAATCGGGTGAAAGAGGCATTTATCGTGATCAAGTCGTTTCGCGCTTTCCACCCCGTTGAGATCAAGGTGGATGGCGAGCGACGCGTGTTGGACAGCATGGTCTTCGCGAACATCAGTCAAATGGCCAAAGTGCTGACGATCGCCGAGAACGCGCGCCCTGACGACGGAGAGTTCGAGATCGTTTCCATTCCCCACGAAAGCAAGATGCACCTCTTGTATCAACTGCTCAAGGCGGCTCTCACCGGGTGGCGAGGTGTCAGCGCGACGTTCTACAAGTTCACTGCTGTCAGTGACATGGTGTTGCAGTTCGACGGCGAGATCGTCACGGTTTCGGCCGGCGACGAGGTATCGGTCGCTGTTGATTCAGGTGCTCTGGCGACGCTTCGTTAGGTTCGTCCGGTGGACTTAGACGAGCCCGAAAAGCGGCCACTGTTGCAACCAGCGCAAGCGGCATGCTTGTAGCGGACAGTGCGCCGGGCAGCCCTGTTGCGTGTCCACCTGGGGGTACGATGTACGCGAGCAAAAGAGCCGTTGCCTGCAGTTGGGCGACTACGGCGGTTCGCTAAGGGCTCGTGCCATAATTATCCGCGCGCTGGGACTCCGTTTCGCGTAGCGTTCATATGTGGACGTGGAAGAAGCCGAGCTG
>JBBSGY010000443.1:0-2819 GCA_038253645.1 Acidimicrobiales bacterium | reverse complement strand
GAGAGCGGCACTTCAATCGACCGAGCTGGGCATTCTTCTCGACTTACGCCGATTCCACATACATCGCTATTTGCATTCGGCATAGCGGCCACACCTCAACCACCAGGACGTTTACGTCACTGTGTCAGGAGTCCTGGATTCGCATGCCGTCGTCACTGCTGCCGTCAAAGCAATACTGATTCGCTCGCGGTGCGGAGATAAAACCATCCCAGCTGGCACAAAAGTTGTCGACATCGATTGATGGCCCGGGACTTCCCAAACCCCAGTTGAAAGTGGCATTCGAGTCGGTTCGCTCGATGTATGGATTCGGTCGGCCCGCAATTATGTCGTTCGCAGTACATCCCGTGTAATAGCGCCCCGTCAATCCGGCTGTCGGTTGAGCCTGGGAGTTGTAGGTGTAGCTGAGGCCGATGTCCCCGCCGATTGCACCAAGAGAGGGCGAAGAAAGCGCCGCCATCGTGTTGCCGCTTGCGAGGTTGACTTTGACCGGGCCCTGGGAATCGGTTGGACTCGCGGCCTGATCACCGAGACGAAAGTCGACTTTTAACTTGCGAATCGCAGAACCCTGGTAAACGTTCTGAGCATTGCCATCCCACGTGATGACGTACCAACTGTAGGTGACCCCATTAATGAGACTCCCTGCCGGGACGATCCAGCTCGGTGTGGTCTGCCAACCGGAGTTGATGATCTGGCCCTGCTCGGGGCTCGTCGTTGAGGACAATCGGAACCAGTACTTGATTGTGTCGCCGTTTGGATCGGTGACTGTGTTGGCCGAAAGAGTCGGCGTAGTGGTCAGCAGCTGCGCCCCGTCGTTAGGAGCAATCAGTGATGCCGCAGGGGGCAAGTCGTTGTACGTGACGTGGATATAGGGCTGGGAACCGAGAGTTTCGGCCGACCACCAGCGGTAATACGCGTTCTGGCCCGCAGTATCGAAAGAAAGCCCCGAGTTCTGCCAGGTGCCGCTTGTCCAGTTGGCAACCCAACTTGTGACGTCAACGTTCGCCCATGCATTTGCTGGAGGGCGAACGGCAATGTCGTCGATGCGGTGACCCGGCTTGTTGTTCCACGTCATTGTCGACGCCGACCAACTCGATGGCGATACGGGGTGCATGTGCAAGTTGACAGAACTCGAGGAGTTGAGCATGTACATCTTCAAGCTGCCATCGAGAATCTGCTTGTTATTCAGTGCGTTGAGATCCTCGTAGAGGTAGGTGTAATGCTCGTTGTTGGCAACAAACGACGGCGAGTAACCAGCTTTATCGACGTAGTAGCCACTCTCGGAATAGGAGTTGTAGTTCGTGTTCGGAGAGCCCGCGAACACAAAGTCGTCCATATAGCCGGGGCCGTTTGTTCCAAAGCCATCGTAAGTGGGGTCGAGTGTGACTGGGAAAACACGTGCCCGGTCGGAGATCCATGCGGCATCGGGAGTGACATCGATGCCAAGACCGTCGGCGCTGAGCGTGACCTTCAGGGGTGCAGCGGTTGCCTCGGGGTTTGCCGATGAGTCATACATCGTTCCCTGCGGCACGATGACAACATCACGGCTGGAAGAGTCTTGAAACGCGATAGTTCCGTTCGGCTTCGTCGTGCCGTGCAGGCCCGAAAGAGTGAGGGGGAAATGGTACGTCGGCGGAGCCACGGGCTTCGATTTGAGAACGAGGTTCTCTTTCAGCTGTGAGCCGAGAACTTCGAAACGAAGGTCAGTCATCGCGAGGGCGTCTACATAAGAGATGCCGTTGTTGACGACAACTCCAGGCCTGCCGCCGGCTACGCCGCTTAGCCCAAACGCAAGCGAGTTCGTCCCCGACGTCAACGTGGCCAAACTGGTTGAACTGGTTGAACTGGTTGAACTGGTTGACGCGGTCGATGCATTCATCTCGAATATGATCGGACCACTTGCGTTTCGAACCTTGCCGTTCGCGGCTATTAATCTAGGATCAATGCGTTGCCACGTACCGGTGGGGTCCTTGAAGTTGACCGGTGTGCCGTAAGTGTCAGATGACTTGGTTCCGTCATGGTTGTCATATATGTCAGACGTCGCAGTGTGGTCAATAAGCGTCGACACACCGGGCTGGAAGTGGTCTGTCTTAGCCAGGTCTTGATTCATCGTCACGCTATCTGCGTGCGGACTGTTCGCAAAGTCTCCCTGCTGTGCTTGTGGAACCAGGGATTTTGCATTGCCTGCGGACATCGGAGCAATCGTCGCCGGGTTTTTAGACTTGGACATAGCTGCTGCCGACACAGGCATCGAATTGACGACCGGAAGCAACGCAGCCACAGCAAGAATTCCGATTACGGCCGGAACACAACGAATTCGTCGCGTACGCACAATCGCCCCCTCAAGCTGGCCGCACGAAAACCTCGCGGTTATTTTGCGAAAACCTTAACCGGGAAGTTCGAGGCGTGTCGGGATAAGTGACGTTGCATCCCGCAACGAGCGAGATGCGCTATCCCGCAAGCTTGCGAAATGCGTCCCGGATGAACGTTCGCATTGGCAATTCCACCTCGACGATCGAAACGAGTAAATTGTGGAGCGGCCTCAAAGAACGAGTGACTTCTCCAGCAAGCTAATCGTGCATCCGATTCCCGATGCCGGGCATTTCGTACGATTGCCGCCAAGTCAGAATCGAGCGTCGGTAGAGTTGTTATTGCAAGAGAACCGCTGTCCTGGTTGGATCAAGTAACTACCCTTGCTGTCATACCCGCTTTCCGCACATCTTGACGACGATTTCTCCATGCTTGTGGCGCCGATATCGATCAGATCAGGCACTCGCATAGACATCTGGTGAGATGCCAAGCAGGCGCAATACGTCCAGTTG